>CAZKGF010000011.1:663-21838 GCA_964552115.1 uncultured Halobacteriales archaeon | reverse complement strand
TCAACGCGCACTACGACGAAGTGGCCAGAATATCGGAGCTGTCCGTCGACGATCTCGATTGCCTCTTGATTCCGGGTGGGTTCTCTCCGGACCAATTGCGGACGAACGAGACCGTCATCGACTGTATCCAGGCCTGCGCCGACGCAGGGGTGGTCGTCGCCGCGGTCTGCCACGGTCCGCAGTTGCTGGTCGAGACGGATTTGCTGGCCGGGCGAGAGGTGACGGGTGTTGGCCCTGTTCGAACAGATCTCGCCAACGCCGGTGGCATCCTCGTCGACGAGGACGCGGTCGTTGACGGCACCCTCGTAACGGGCCGTAATCCCGACGCGCTTCCCGCGTTCTGTCAGGCAACGGCTGAAGCAATCGAAGCCCGCCAGACCGCTGCCGCGGACGACTGAAGGGAGCCGATCTGATCCCAACGAGTCCACCCCACAACGCGGCTGGGCCCCACACGACTGAATACGGCCAGCAGGTCCATGATCACTTAATCGGCTCTGGCGGCCGTCCGGGAAAGTTCAGGTACTCGTCGAGTGCTTCGTATCCCCCTTCGGAGACGGAACTGCCGTGTGAGACGACGACCGCATCGAAGTCGTATTCGAGGAGCCGGTCGAGGTTGAGTTCTGCCTCGCCATAGTCCTCCGCGTAGACGGCCGCGTGAGTGAGTAGATAGCCTTCTGGGAATCCCCGGAGGTCGGCTCCGGCAACCGTATCGGCTGCGAGGAGGACTTCGGTCGATTCGTTTACGAATGCGTGAAGATCGTGATTGTGACCCGGGACGTGAATCGCTTCGAAGTTGCCGATCACGTCGCCATGCCCGTATCGATGCGTGGCGGGAGGTTGGCCACTCAGGTCGGTCTGTTCGGGAACGTGTGTTTCCAGATCGTACACGTCACAGATCCCTTCGTACCCGCCAATATGATCGGGATCGCCGTGAGTGATGACGAGTCGTTCTGGGACGATGTCCAGGGACTCGAGACCGTCGACGAGGACGTCGACGGTGGATTCGAAGCCAGCATCGTACAGCGTTGGAACATCGTCGTCGACGAGAAACGCACGGTACCGTCGTCCGTTGTTGTCCTGTCTGACGGTAATGTCGTATACGTCGGGAACGATTTCTGTCGGCATACTCGGGATGTTTCCGGGTGAGCCATAAGCGTTTGCTCGGCGGGTCTTAGTCGTCGGCGGTGGCTGTGTCGATGGCGTCGAGGACGGACTCATAACCCGTACACCGACACAAGTTTTCGGACATGTACCGACGCATCGTCGTCTCGTCTGGATCGGGAACTTCCTCCAGCATTGCGTTCGTCATCATAATCATACCAGGGGTGCAGTATCCACACTGGAATCCCTCCTCGCGTTTGAACGCAGCCTGGACGGGGGCGAGTTGGTCAGGGGTCCCGAGCCCTTCGATGGTCTCCACTTCTGTACCGTCGACGTTTGCTGCGAGTTCGAGACAGGCGTTGACCGGCTCTCCATCCACGTAGACGGTACAACAGCCACACACACCAACCCCACATCCTTCGGTCGTTCCCGTCAACTCGAGATCGTCGCGCAGGAAGTCGACCAAGGTGGTACTTGGGTCGACCGTCACTGACCGCTCGTCGCCGTTTACCGAACACTCAACGGTAAGCTGGGAATGAAAGCCGTCCGCCATTAGAGCTCACCCCCCTCGATTTCGCGGAGGACGCGCTCGGGTGTGAATGGCGACTGTGCCAATCGGGCGTCGACTGCATCGGCGATGGCGTTCGAGACGGCCGGTCGTACGCCAAAGGCCCCGGTCTCCCCGACGCCCTTTGCCCCATACGGACCGTTGGGATGGGCCTCTTCGACGATCCGGTTTTCGATCCTGTCGGGCATGTCGAGGAGGGAGGGAATCTTGTAATCGAGCAATTGGCGATTGGTCTGTTGGCCAAATTCGAAGTTCATCTCCTCGTGAAGCGTTTGGCCGAGTGCGTGTGCAACCGCGCCGGTCATCTGTCCACGCACGCGCTCGGGATCGATCGCCTGTCCGACATCAGCAGCCGTGTGTAACTCACGGACATCGACACTGCCAGTTTCGGTATCGACGTCGACGACGGCCCCCGCGGCACCGAAAAACCAGAAGACCGTTGGTCGGTCGGACTGGCCGGTTTCCGGGTCGTGATGGCCGCCCTCGGTCGTGTAGTACCCACGCCCGACGAGCGTTCCCCCTGCGGCGCCGAACTCGGCTTTGATCATGGCTCCCAGTGGTTGGCGAGAGCCAGCACTGGGATGATCGACCGCGCCGTCGGCCACGACCACGTCTCTGGGTGCACATCCCCACTCCCGACTAGCGATCTCCCGGAGTTGCCCGCGCAGATCTTCGACGGCTTGGATGACGGCGTTACCCATGTGGAATGTACTTCGGCTACTTGCCGTGTTCGTATCGAAGGGTGACGTCGCAGTATTGGGATTGGCAACAGAGATGCGGTCAACGTCGATGCCGAGTTCTTCGGCGACGACCTGGGCAAGCGTCGTCCGAACGCCCTGGCCGATCTCGACGCTGCTCGAATGGACAGTGACAGAACCGTCCGCGCTCATTACCACGACAGCACCCGATGAGGTTGGCGTCAAACAGGCTTTGTAACTGATTGCTACGCCTCGCCCCCGTTCGACGTGATCGGGGGTTGGGTCGGAGAGTGGTTCCTCCCACGCCATCGAATCGACCACTTCGTCGAGGCATTCACGGAGACCGACGGATTCGAACGTCGACCCCGTGGGATGCATCGAGCCCTCACTAATCGCATGGCGTCTGCGATATTCGACAGGATCGATACCGAGAGTCGTCGCAATCTCTGTCAGTTGTGCTTCGTAGGCAGAGACGAGTTGGGGCACCCCGAAGCCTCTGAACGCCCCAGCCGGCGGCTTGTTCGTATAGACGCAATGGGAGTCGATTTTGACGTTCGGGATCTCGTACGGCCCGGAGGCGGTGTACCCGGACTTCTTAGCCATCCGTGGCCCGATCTCGGCGTAGGCTCCCGTGTCGTAGTAGACGTCACACGCCTGGCCACGGAGTGTTCCGTCGGCGTCGACACCGGTCCGAAGTGTCACTTTCGTCCCGTGGCGAACGTTCGTGTCGAAGGACTCCTCGATTGACTGGCGGAATTTGATCGTGTGACCGGTCAAATGGGCACAGAGGGCTGCTAGCGGTTCAGTTTTGCAGTACAATTTGGCGCCGTAGGCTCCGCCGACCTGCGGAACTTCGACGCGAACCTTCGACTCCGGGAGGTCGAACATTGACGCCAGCTCGTTTCTGACGAAGTGGGGGCTCTGGTTTGGTGTCCAGAGTTTGAGAGCGCCGTCGGGTTCGGTTCGCGCGACGGTCACGAAGGGCTCGAAGGCCATGTGCTGGACCGGTGGTGATCGATACGTGTTCTCGAAGACGTGGTCCGCGTTGGCAAGGGCTTCATCCACGTCGCCGTATCTGAGATTAAACTCGAAGGCTTCGTTGGTGTTGCGTCCGCCAGATACCTGTTCGAGATCGGTAAAGGTCTCTGCCGGCTCGAAGCTTTCGTGAACGATCGGTGCATCTTCGTCGAGGGCGTCATCGATCGACGTTGTATAGTCGATTTCGTCGTACGTGACGTCGATCAGTCGGGCCCCCTCTTGGGCCGTGTTCCGATCCCGTGCAACGACAGCGGCAACCGGATCACCGATGTAGTGGACCTTCTCGAGAGCCAAGACCGGTTGGTCCTTGATCGCCGGGCCGAAGTGTGGCGTGAAGCCCTCGCTGGCGACTAAGTCCTGAATGTCGCGGCGTGTCACGACACGTTCGACGCCATCCAGTGCCTCCGCCGCACTGGTGTCGATGTCAGTGACGTACGCGTGGGGAACTGTCGATCGATGCACCTGGACGTGATGGACGTCCTCGAATCCGAGATCGTCCGTGTAGGAGACACGGCCGGTGACCTTTTCGTCGGCATCTAGCCTGGTTACGTGCTCGGAAACCGACTGGAGGGCTTGCTCTCGTTGTTCGGGCTGAATCGCCATGCTCAGGCACCTCCCAAGGATTCCAGTGCCCGTGTTGTGAACACGCCGGCCATCCGTTCTTTGTATGCAGCCGACCCGCGAAGATCAGAGGTTGGCTCGGCCTGCTCGCTCGCCAAATCGGCGACCGCTTCGATAGCGTCGTCGGTGAGTTCATCGTCGAGTTCGGCCTCCACACCTTCTAGGCGGAGAATCGGTTCGGCACTGACCGAGTTCAGGAACACTCGTACGTCTTCGAAGCCATCCGCCTTCTCGACGGCGAATGCGGCGACGCCCACACACGGCCAATCGACCGCCGAAAAGTACCGGTGTTTCACATACGTGCCGACAGTGCGGTCGTGAGGGTGTGGGATCTCGACCGCCGTGATCAATTCCCCGGTGTCGAGAGCGGTCTCGTAGTACCCCTCCATGAACTCCTCGATGGGAAGCTGGCGCTCGGACGTCCCGTCCGTGATACGCACCTCTGCGCCATAGCCCGCCAAGACCGGTGGCAGGTCCAGATGGATGTCTGCGTGTGCCAGATGCCCACCGATCGTCGCACTGTTGCGCACTCGGACACCCGCGATTTCCTGGAGACACTCCACGACGACCGGAAGGCGATCGGCCACGAGTGGGGAGCGTTCGATGTCACGGAGTGTAGTGAGCGCACCGATTTCGATCCCATCGTCGGTTTCTCGCAGGTAGCTGTGTTCGGCGGTGAGTTTCCGTAGATTGACCAACCGATCGGGTGTGTAGACCCCTTCTTTCATGACGACATTCAGTGCCGTCCCGCCAGCAATCGGGCGAGCGTCGGGTTGTTCGGCGAGCAGCGAACACGCTGCCTCGACCGTCTCCGGGACGGCCATTTCGAAGGAGTTCATTCTGCTAGTGGGTTCGCTTGTTCGAGTTCGTCTCGGACCGACGCGAGAAACGTGTCGGTGAGCTCTTCGCACTTGTGGGTAAACGCGCTCTCTCCGAGCGATCCCAATCGCCCACGGATGGCAAATTCGATGTCGAGCGTTCCCGCCGTTGTTGAGTCATCGATAGCCGACAGCGCAAGATCGGCGTCGACCGTAGCCGATCCGGGCATTGAACCCGCGGGTTCGGCCGTTGCTTCGAGGGTTAGGGATTCGGGTGGCGTTTTGTCTCGTAATTCCACGTGGGCATCGAACTGCAACGATGTGTATGCAACCTTCACTGCGATGGTCGCATCGAAGACGTCCGGGGCCTGTTCATCGAAGGACTCACAGCCGGGAACACAGGGTGCAACTCGGTCCGGCGTGACCAGGAAGTCCCACGTTTCCTCGATGGGTGCGTCGATCTCGAACGAACGACTGACCGTTGGCATGGGACACCAATCCACGGGCGGTCTCCAAATAGCTTCCGCAGGACTCAGACCGCTACAATCCGAGATCCTCCAGAAGGAGTTCCAGATCAGCCTGGGCATCTTCGAGGACGTTCGGCCCGTGGGTGAGCAAGGCCGCCTCGAAGTCGTAATCGGCCAGAATGGAGATGTTCTTTCGAGCTGCCTGATCGTCGGCGTTCAGATCGGGTTTGACGGGGGCAAACGCACCACTCCAGTCACCGGGCGCCGCAACGAAACTGTTGCTGTGGACGACGGTATCACCCACAAACAGGGTGTCTGTCGACTCGTGCAGAAACGACATGTTTCCGGGGGTATGACCAGGAACGTGGATCGTTCGGACGCCCCAACGCAGTTCGTCGGCTTCCAGCGTTACGTGTACGGGAACGTCGACGGCGGACTGTAACTGGTCGACCTCCTGGCGCGGGGTCGCAACCTGCGCATCTGGATAGGCCTTGAGGAGGGCTGGAAGCGCCAAGTAATGGTCCGGATCGGCGTGTTCGATGACGATTACGTCGGGACCGCCGAACTCCTCCAATTCTCGCGTGAGTCGATCAAGCCCGGACTCGAATCCAGTCCCAAACAACACCGTCGTCTCCTCGTCGAGGACGTGCACGGACACCGGTTCGTTCGTTGGTGGGAATGAGTCGTCGTGCTTCGGTCGGAGCAAGTCGAAGGAATGGATATTCGTTGGGAGCATCAGGCTGCCAATCACTTCGATCCGGCAAAAATGTAGGTGGGTCCGAGGGGCTGCCTGTTTTACTGACGGTGGAGGCCGAGTGCCTCGGGGCGTGACCCCGAGGCGGGTCACTCTACTTGTTGGACAAACTCGATAACGTAGTCGTCGAACCCCTCGAAAAAGACGACACGGGACCCAGCTTCTGGCACGTCTATGGGGCCGGTAAGGACGGTGATATCGACGGTATCACGGACCCGTTCGAGCGTGCGATCGACGTCGTCGACTGCAATGCCGATGTGATCGTGTCCCGTCTGATCGACTGATGGGTCCCCGCGTTCGGAGGAATACTTCAACTGGATCTCGCCGTGTTCCCCACCAACGTACACGTTTTCAACTTCACCACGGGTGAACGACCAGTTCTTCTCGAGGCCAACTCCGTCGACGAAAAACGAGATCGCTTCGTCCATGTCAGACACCCAAATCGCCGTGTGTGAAACGTCCATATCCCTGGTTTGTTGGACCCCCTCATAAAGCCCCGATCTTTCGGGCCGCGACCTGTTGGACCCTTAGGTCATGAACGATGCAATTTCGTCCCGATATGCCGTTGGTCGGTCCTGCATCAACCAGTGATAGGCCCGGTCCAATCGGACGTTGTCGACGACGTTGGGCATGTCCTCCTCAAGTCGATCTGCCCATTTGGCCGGGAGTAACACGTCGTCGGCTCCCCAGACTAGTTTCGTGGGGCAGTCGACGGTTTCGTACAAGTGCGAGATTTCTTCGGCCTCGTTGGTGTTCAGCGTCGTGGCGATCCGTGACAGGTCTGTCAGTGGGCGATCGCGCTCGAGAAACGGTGCCTTCATTCCATCGACGAACTCGTCGGTCGCGTCGGCCTCATCGTAGGTACCATTCCCGAAAATATGTTCCAGAATCTCGTCGAGATCCTCGCGAGTCCACTGGCGGGCGACGTGGGGCAGCGCGCGAAGGTGGAACTCTTCGGACCCCGGGAAGTTATCGTAAAGTGGACAATTCGATAGCATCAACCGTTCGACTCGCTCGGTATTGTGAACGGCGAATCGAAGACTGATGCCACCGCCGGCATCGTGGGCGACGATCTGGACGGTGTCGTGCCCGAGTTTGTCTAAAAAGTCCGTCAGAAACTTTTGTTGGACCCGCATGTCTCGCTCGTACCCCGCACACTCGCAGGCGTGATCCGTGTATCCGTAGCCCGCTAAGTCGGGGATGATCGCATGGTCGACGGCATCGTACGCGTCACGGAAGAGATATCCCCAGGTGGGAAGGCCGTGGACAAACACCGTAACCGGCCCGCCCGACCCAGACTCGAAGTACGCGCAGTCGAATTCGTGGTACTCGGTCTCGACGCGGACGCTATCCTGTCGATCGACCCACTCAGTGTGGTCCATGATACGCCGTGTTCCACCACTCCGTTCTAAATTCTTCCGGGACTCCGACGCCCTCGGTGACTCCCGGCATTTATTGGGGGGCCACCCACACTCGCTCCATGGGCCGAAAGCCTCTCGAGGGTCTCAGTGTCGTCGACCTCTCGACGTATGTGACGGGTGGTTTCTGTACCCTGATGCTCGCCAACCAGGGTGCCGATGTCGTAAAGGTTGAGCGACCGGGTGCTGGCGACCCAATTCGTGAGTCTGGGCCGCCGTTCGTGGACGGGGAGTCGCCATATTTCTGGACGGTCAACTACGACAAACGGAGCGTCGAACTCGACCTCTCGACCGATGCGGGGACGGACGCGTTCTTCGACTTGGTGAGAGACGCAGATGTCCTCGTCCAGAACTTCCGACCCGGTGTTGTCGAAAAACTCGGGATCGATTACGACAGCGTGCGGGCCGAGAATGAGGATATCATCTACTGTGCGATCTCGGCATTCGGCCAAACGGGTCCATGGCGGAAACGCCCCGGCTACGATCTTCTCGTCCAGGGTCTGAGTGGGATTATGAGCGTCACCGGAGAACCCGACGGACAGCCTCTCAAAGTCGGGTTACCGATGACCGACCTCATCACGGCGATGTGGGGCGCATTCGGCATCACGCTCGCAATCTACGACCGCGAGCGGACCGGTGAGGGCGACTACATCGATCTCGGTATGCTCGATGCAGCGATCCCGTGGCTCACCAAACAGGCTGGCACCGTCTTCGGTGGAGACAGTCCCCAGCGCATGGGAACCAAAGACCCGGTCCTCGCGCCGTATCAAACGTTCAAAACCGCGAATGGCCACATCAATATCGCTGCCCTCAGCCCGAAACTTTGGAAAGATCTGTGTGCGGGATTGGATCGGCCGGATCTCTTGGCGGATGCACGGTTCGAGACGAACGCCGACCGGGTCGAACATCTCGACGCTCTCGAGGCAGAACTCGAATCGACGCTCAGAGAGGAACCGACGGCCATCTGGATGGACCGTCTGGTCGAGGAGGCGGGGGTCCCAGCAGCGCCTGTCCAGGACGTCGAAGACGCACTCGAAAACGAACAGATTCGGGCCCGTGACGTGCTCCAACGGATCGAACGGGAGGATGGGCCGGACGTCCCTGTCGTTGAACACCCGCTCAACTTTGACCGAAACGACAGCGGGTTCGAGTCTCCACCGCCCGGACTGGGGGCAGATACCGAGACAGTCTTTCGGGAGTTAGGCTATTCATCAGCGGAGATCGACAAACTCGCTGCCGAAGGCGCGTTTGGACCGCCCGACGCGGACACGGAGTAACCGGCTCCATCGTCTTGTTAGTCCATTTTTATTTCGCCTGCCGGCAGTCGAACCAAAAGAGCAATGGCCCTGTGTTTCATCGGTCGGCCCAATCAGGCTGCCGTCGGCGACCGAGCGGGACCCACGGTGGCAACGAACATGACTATGACTCGATCAGAAGACGAAATCGCCTGGCGGCCGTACGGATACTACCGGAACAAGAGTAATATCGCCCGGTTCATGGATCGGTACGGATACGAGGAGTACGAGGAACTCAGACCGGACACAGAGTCCGAAATCGCCACCTTCTGGGAGCGCGCTGCGGAGGACATCGGAATCGTCTGGGAGGAACCCTACGACGAGGTCCTGGACACGTCGGATGGCCCGGCGTTCGCCGAGTGGTTTACCGGTGGTCGCCTCAATGCGACGGCAACCCTCCTCGATAGATGGGTCGAACGAACGCCTGACAAACCCGCGTATATTTGGGAAAGCGAGACCGGTGAGCGCGAACGCGTAACCTACGCCGAACTCGACGAGCGAACCAATCGGATGGCAAACGCCCTCCGTTCCGAAGGGATCGGTAAGGGAGACGTCGTCGCGATCGTTTTCCCCCTCCATCCCAACGCCTTCGTTGCTGCACTGGCGTGCCTCAAGATCGGCGCCATCCAAACACACGTTTTCCCCGGCTACGGAGCGTCTGCTATCCAGGAACGCCTTGCGGACTGTGATGCCCAACTCGTCGTTACCGCAGACGGCTATCACCGGGCCGGGAGCGAAATCGGCCTGAGCGAGAAGGTTCTGGAGGCGGCGTCGTCCGTTGCATCGATCGACCGGGTTGTCCGGGATGAGATCGTCGGCCTAGACGAAACTCAGTCGTCGCTCCCGATGAGTTCGTACCAGGCGTTTACTGAGGACTACGGGACGGCGGCCGAACCCACGATCGTCGATTCTGAAGATCCAGCATTGATCGCGTATACGTCGGGGACGACGGGGACGCCTAAAGGAACAATCCAAACCCAGGTCTCGATGCTCGTCAGCGGCTCCAAGGAACTGAAATACCAGTACGATGTCGGAGACGACGAGGTCTACCTCTGGATCACGGACTTCGGTTGGATCGTGGTGCCCGTCTGGCTGATCGGCGGCGCCCAGAGTCTCGGTGCGACGACTGTCCTCATGGACGGCTCACCGACCCACCCATCCGACGACCGCATTTGGGAGACTGTCGAGCGCCACGGTGTCTCATTGTTGGGGATGTCCCCGACAGGAGCTCGTCAACTTCGCGAGCGGACACCTACGCCCCGGGAGAACTACGATCTCTCGACGTTACGGATCCTCGGCTCGACCGCAGAGCCCTGGGATGTCGAGACGTGGAACTGGTACTTCGATGCTGTGGGTGGTGGCCATCTTCCGGTGATCAATGAATCCGGCGGGACCGAGACGGCTGGTGGTCTCCTCGGTGTGTCACCGCTGACCCCAATCAAGCCAGGGACGCTATGGGGGCCGGCACCGGGGATCCCGGCGAACGTCTACGACGAAGACGGCCAGCCAACCGATGAAGGGTACCTCGTCATCGAGGGACCGATTCCGGGCATGACGCGAAGTCTCACTGGTGGCGACGAGCGCTACCTCGACGTGTACTGGTCGGACTTCGACGACGTCTGGAATCACGACGACTGGGTTGATATCGACGAGGATGGCTTCTGGTTCATCCGGGGTCGGGCAGACGATACCATGAACGTTTCAGGGCGTCGGATTACAGCCCAGACAATCGAGGCCATTATCGAGGACCACCCGGCGATCGACGATTCCGCCGTCGTGGGCGTTTCTGACCCAGCAAAGGGAGAGGTCCCCGTCGCCTTCGTAACCCTGGCCGAGGAAACGGATCAGGTGGCCCTGGGAGCGGCAGTCAACGATCGTATCAGCGAGGACCTCGGCCCGATGTTCAAGTTGGACGCACTCCACGTTGTATCTGGGTTCCCCCGGACACAGACAGACAAGGTCGCCCGGTCTGCAATCGCCCAGGTATACGAAGAGGGTGTAACGCGGGATACCTCGACCTTCAAGGACGGGGATGTCCTCGAGGCCTACCCGCGCCGACAGTAACAACCGACTCGGTCGCTTTCATCGGTATCGGAGGGGAAAATCGCCCGACCGATCTCGGTCGCGTGTGGATAGGTTTAATTGGCGGACTTGGGTACAGGACGTATGGCAGATGCTGAGGATGCAGCATGGCGAACGGGGATCAGTGAAGCACGCCTGGAAGAAATCGTCTATCGTGGATACAATCTGGAGGAAGTGGCAGGCGAACTCGATTTTGCTTCGACCGCCTTTCTCCTCGTCCAGGGGGAGCCACCAACCAAAAGCCAGGCCCGGGTCTTCAACGCCTTGTTGACGGCGACGGTTGACCACGGGATCAGTCCCAGTCAAGCCGTCACCCGATACGTCTCTGCATCAGGGTCACCCATTCAGGCAGCCGTGGCCGCCGGTGTCTTGACGATCGGCGACCACCATGGTGGTGCCGGGGAAATCGCGGCAGACCTCTTTGCAGAACACCTCGCTGCCCGGGACGACGAACCACTCTCGGAGGTCGCCCAAGCTGTCGTGGAGACGTGCCAGGAACGGGGCGATCGCGTCCCCGGATTCGGACACCCAGAACACACGGAGGGGGACCCCCGAGCACCGATTTTGATCGACATCGCCCGCGAGGAGGACGTCGCCGGCGAGGCGCTTGACCTCGCCCTGGCTATCGAGGAGTACCTCCCGGAGGCGGTCGGGACGGAGCTACCGATGAACATTAACGGGGTTTCGGCTGCACTCTTACTGGACCTCGGTCTGCCACCGTCGTTCGCCCGCCCGCTTGTCATCATGGCCCGCGTGCCGGGGCTGATGGCCCACGCGATCGAGGAACAGGAGCGAGAGCGAGCGTGGCGGATGGTCGCGGGCGGTGTCGCCTACGACGGGCCTGAGGATCGTACGCTCGACCGATAGGCTGTCACGTCGCGGTCGGCACTATCCGTCGGGATAGTCAAGTCTTATTTCTACGTCTCGCGACTACCCAATCCGATGGCACTCGATACTCCGGATTTCGAGACACTCGATGTATCGCTTCACCCGGACGACGACCGAATTTGCAGGATCCACCTCGATAATCCCGACCGATACAACATCCTCGATCTCGACGTAATCTCGGAACTCAATACCGCGATCCGCGCCGCCGATCGTACCGGCGCAGTCCAGGGGATAATCCTTGGATCGAGTTCGGACGACGTGTTCTGTGCGGGTGGCGATATAGGCGAACTCGCTGCTCTTTCGATCGAGGAGGGCAACCGGTTTCTCTCGACCTATTCGGACACGATCGATCTGATGTGGGGGACTGGCAAGCCCATCGTCGCCGCCGTCACTGGCGACTGCGTTGGTGGGGGGAACGAACTTGCCATGGCGTGTGACCTCGTTGTCGGAAGTGAATCGGCTCGATTCGGCCAACCGGAAGTAGGCGTGGGCTCGACTGCGGCTGCAGGTGGCGTCCAGATGATGCCACTCATGGTCGGCATGCAACGAGCGAAGGACCTGCTCCTGACGGGCCGACTCCTCTCGGCCGAAGAAGCAGAAGACTGGGGCTTGATCAATCGGGTTGTCCCAGATGACGAGGTTCGATCTCGTTCTCTCGACATCGTCCAGACGATCTTGGACGAGAGTAGTCCGACGGCATACCGAGTCATGAAAGGGATGTTCGAAGCCTGGCACAACCGAGCAATGTCTAACAGCGCGATCGATCGGGAGTTGACCGCTGCCGTTTGGAACGCCGAAGAATTCGGCGAACGTGCACAGGCGTTTTTGGACAAAGAAGAGCCCGAGCCCCGCACCTTTACCGGGACGGCTCCCTCACAGGACTGAGTCCCTTCCTTCGGGGAGTTTATCCGCAGTATAGGGTGGACTAGTTTGCACGAGTAGCTTCTGGTCCGGACTGGCGAGGAGGGGATGAGCATAGTTATTTGTCCGCCCTCGGTAGGTCTCGATATGCGAGTACGATCAGGTGAGGCCGGACCGACCGGACGTGTCCGAACGGCAGCCAACGGGTCTGCGGGCGTCATTGCTGCGGGTGGATTCACATGAGGCTTCGCCGCTCCGAACTCACCACACCGGCGAGTAGTCTATCTATGATTGAGAAGGCCGCTGGGTCCACCGCCGACGAGGTAATGTTGGATTTGGAAGACTCCGTGGCTCCGGATGAAAAGGAGGCTGCCAGGCACAACATCATCGATGGCCTCGACGAATTCGACTGGACGGATAAGGTCGTTGCCGTCCGAATCAATGGCCTCGGCCACCCCAACGCCTACGGTGATTTGACGACGATATTGGAGGCCAGGGGGGATGCGGTCGACGTGATCATTGTGCCGAAGATTCAGCGGGCTGCCGATGTGTACTTCGTCGACACGCTGCTTAGCCAAATCGAGGCCAAGCACGATATCGAAGACGAGATCGGTATCGAAGTGCTCATCGAGGAGGCAAAGGCCATGCAGAATATCGACGAAATTGCGGCGGCGAGCGACCGACTCGAAGCACTCATCTTTGGTCCGGCGGACTACTCTGCGTCGATCGGCCTGGGACTCGAGGACGTCGGCAAGTCTGCCGATACCTACCCCGGAGACATGTGGCACTACGTCCGCAACCGTCTCGTGATTGCAGCCAGTGCCAACGGACTGGACGCGATTGACGGACCGTTCGCGAACGTTTCCGACACCGAAGGGTACCGGACGGAGTGCGAGCGGTCCCGTGCGTTAGGGTTCGTCGGGAAGTGGGCAATTCATCCGAGCCAAATCGAGATCGCCAACGAAACCTACGCTCCATCCGAGTCAGAAATCGAATACGCCAGGCGGATTCTAGACGCAATGGAGGATGCACAGGAAGCCGGCCGCGGCGCAGTGCAACTCGACGGGTCTATGCTCGATGAGGCGACGATCCGACTGGCGGAACGCCGGTTACAACAAGCAGAGTTGATCGAAGCGTACTGACTATCGTCCTGTCGTTTCTGGGTGACAGCTGCCGAGACCTGCCTCAGAATGTTTAAGACCGGAGGTGGAGAAGTGGCCATGTAATGTCTGGCGACGACGCCACCGAGGTAGCGTTAGTGACAGGCGGGAGTACAGGAATCGGTCGAGCAGTCGCCGAACGGTTTGCTGCCGACGGCTATGCCGTGGTCATCTGCGCACGGAGCGAAGGACCACTGACCGAAGCGGCAGACGAAATCGACGGTGAGGTGCTGCCAGTTCCGACGGACATCTCCGAGAGTGACGCGGTCGAAGAGCTCCTCGCGACCGTCGACGCCGAGTACGGCCGACTCGATGTCCTGGTAAACAACGCGGGGATCGTCGGCTCCGGTGCCACGTCGTTCGACGATCTGACGATCGACGACTGGAAACACCTGTTCGATATCAATTTCTTCGGCGCGGTCCGTGTCACCAAGCAGTCACTGCCGTTGTTGCGTGATGGGGGCAAGGCGCGGATCATTAACATGCTCTCGACGACGTTGGTGCGACCGGAGGCCGACAAGCCACACTATTGTGCGGCCAAGGCAGCCCTCCTCAATCTCACGAAGGCACTCTCTCGGGGCTACGGAGAAGAGGGTGTCTTGGTCAATGGAGTCATGCCAACGATCACGCGAACCCCGCTAATCGAGCAAATTTTCGAGGATATCGCCGAGGATCGAGGGATTTCCAAAGCAGAGGCCGAAGACTGGTACATGGAGACGAAACGGTCCGCCCTCACGTTGGGGCGGCCAGGCGAACCGGAAGAAGTGGCCAACGTCGTCGCGTTTTTGGCGTCTGACGAGGCCTCGTACGTGACTGGTTCGACCTATCGGGTCGAAGGCGGTTCGCTACAGACGATGGACGTTTAAACGTCTTCAACCAGGTGTATATAGACGGCGCGAGGGCGTAGCCGCCTGGTCGGGCTTACCCGCTCGAAGGTCAACTTCTTAGTGGGCCCGGATCCGACTGTCTGATATGGCAGATTACGGTTACCTGTTGCCCACTCGGGGGATCGTACTCTCGAGTGACGACCGCGAGACGCTGGCTGCGAAGACCCAAGCGGACGCTGTCGGTTTTGCCGAACGCGCGGAAGCAGTTGGGTTTCGTTCGGTCTGGATCGGCGACAGTATTCTGGCCAAACCACGGCTAGAACCGCTCACGACACTGTCGGCGGTGGCTCAGGCCACGACCGGGGTCGAATTGGGGACGGCTGTGTACCTTCCAGCGCTTCGCCACCCGATTCACGTCGCCCATCAGACTGCCACGCTGGATCAACTCAGTGGTGGCCGCCTCAAACTCGGTGTCGGTGTGGGTATCGGGCCAGACGTCGAAGCTGAACACGAGAACCTCGGGATTCCGTATTCCGAACGAGGTCCTCGTCTGGCCGAACTCCTCGAAATATTGGACGACCTCTGGGCGGGCGAGACCGTCACGCACGATGGTCGATTCTACAATCTCGAGGACGCCTCTATCGGCTTTGGTCCCGTTGGTACGCCATCGATCTACGTCCCAACAGCCGCATTCGATCCGACCGAAGGTTTCCCCGCGTCGCTCAGCCGTCGGTTGGTGAACCACGGCGACGGGTGGCTACCGATCGGGCTGCAGCCCGACGAGTACGCCGACGGCCTCGATGTCGTCCGCGGAATCCTTTCAGAGGGTGGGAGAGACCCGGCCTCGATTGATCCGGGCATATACCTCGATGTCGTCATCGCCGATGACGAAGCAACCGCCCTCGACCAAGCACGAATCTTCTACGACCAATATTATCCGGCATGGGACGAACTGAGCGACGCGGAAATCCGCGAACGAGGAGCCTTCGGGCCACCGGCCGAGGTTGCTGCCACACTTGCAGAGTTCGAAGCTGCCGGGGCCGAGACGATCGTCTGCCGATTTACGACGCCAAACCAACGCGAACAACTGAGTCGATTCGACGACGTCCGGTGACGTCGCTTTGGGCGACAGTTTCGAGCTGCGGTTCGAGAACGGAACGCCCCGTTCACACCCTACTCGATCGGAGAGAACACGGGAATAGCGACGTTTTCCTGCTCGGTTTCGACAAACTCGGCCTCGACTCGACCCCCGATTTCGATGTCTTCGGGATCGGCGATGAGGTTCGTCATGACCCGCGGGCCTTCGTCGAGTTCGACGTAGGCGAGGATTAGCGGGAGGTGTTCTTCTGGCCACCCACTGACGGAGGTCGCACTCGAGTACGAATAGACCTCCCCTTGCCCGGTCGATTCGATCCATTCGACGTTTTCACTCAGGCAATCCGGACACAGGCCACGTGGATAGTAAAACACCAAGTCACAGTCCTCACACCGCCGGAGGAGGAACTCGCCCGCTGTCGCTGCTTCCCAGAACCGTTCGGCTTCAGGGGCAACGTGTGGGACAGGCCGGGGTTCCCAGGTCATCTACCTTCCCTCCCGAGGACCACGGTCGATGCACCATGGCGTGTTGCCATACTTCGGCCAACACCGTGGGCGAGTGCAATATCCGCGTCAACTTGAACCGGGTCGTTGGCTTCTCGGCGCAGTTGTCGAACGGCTTCGATCGTCTTCGTCATCCCACCACGGTTTGCCGGATGGTTCGAACACAGCCCGCCGCCGTCCGTATTGAACGGGAGCCGTCCGTCAGGGGCCTTGAGCCCCCCATCTTCGACGAAGGATCCTCCCTCGCCCTTTTCGCAGAAGCCGAGGTCTTCGATGGCTTCGAGTACGGTGATGGTGAACGAATCGTAGAGTGACGCATAATCGACGTGTTCGGGACCGAGCCCGGCGGACTCGAACGCCCGCCGACCGGACTTGCGAGCCGCTGTCCGGGTCAGGTCGATCCGACCGGCATCGTGGTGGCCGATAGCCTCTCCGTGACCGAGGACTTCCACACACTCGCGTTCGAGTTGTGCACGTACGTCGGCCGAAACGACCACCAGTGCCCCACCGCCATCGGAGATAACACAACAATCGAGCAGGTGGAGCGGATCCGCGACTACCTTCGACTCGACGACGTCCTCGACGGAGACCGGATCCTGGTACATGGCATGTTCGTTGTACTGTGCGTGGTGGGAGGCAGCTACCCGAATCTCGGCCAGTTGTTCGGAGGTCGTCCCGAACTCGTGCATGTGCCGCCGTGCGGCCATGCCGTACATGGTGAGGTTCGTTGCCCCGTATATCCGCTCGTAACTATCCTGGGCAGTTCGGAGTTCTCTGGCTCCCGACCCGGTCGCCTGGCCCCTGGAGCGGGGACGACCGGCTAGCGTGATCAGCGCAACGTCGCATTTGCCATCACGGATGGCGCTGGCGGCGTGGCCAACGTGGCTAATGTATGATGACCCACCGTGGTCAGTGGTGTCGACGTGTGCGACGTCCAAGCCCAAGTAATCCGCCATGATGAGCGGTGTCAGCCCGTATTCGTACTCTGGCATTCCGGCCGTGAAATACGCGTCCACGGCAGTCTTGTCAATTCCTGCGTCCTCGAGGGCGCCCTTGGTCACTTCGGCGTGAAGCTCCATTCCGGAGGTGTCCGGTGCCTCACGTGTCGGGTGTTCGAAGGCGCCGGCGATATAGACAGGATCGGTCGCCGACATAGCTCTGGGGAGACTGGGGCAATACGTAAGTGATTCGTTCGACGGGGAGCAATGGCCGAGCCAGTAGCTAAAAGACCCTAGCGTCATGGCCGGTCCCCACGGCGAAAAGCTAATAGGACCACTGGGAGATGTACAATTCGGATCATGTCCACGAAGGAAGTAATCGACCATCACAACGAGGCGTTCGGGAATCTGGATATCGAGGAGGTAATGGCCGACTACGACGACGACTCTGTGATCATTACGGAAGGCACCGAGTTTCGGGGGACTGACGAGATCAGGCCGGTATTCGAAGGGTTTTTCGAGGAATTCGACTCTCCAGAGACCGAATTCACACTGAACGAATACACCATTCGCGACAACGTAGCGTATATCGCGTGGGAGGCCGAGACACCCGAAAACGTCTACGAACTTGGCACGGACACGTTCGTCGTCGAAGACGGTGTCATTCGGACACAGACCTACACTGACGTCACCAGACCGAAGTAACACTCCTATTGCTGACCCGGCTCCGTTCGTTACGTTTCTACATTTCTCGGATGGCGAACTGACATTCCCGGAGAGGTATTTTGGGTGAATAGAGGGACTCCAGTCCGATTTGGCCACAGCCTATCACACAGCCATTCTTGGAGAGAACCGGCAACGAGGGCAGAGCGGCGCCTTTCACCACAGTTAACTCGATTGGCAGGGAGTCTGTTCACTGAGGACATGACGTCAAGAACCTACCTGTACGTGAGTGCGAACGATGCCGACGCCCTCGAAGCAGCCTTCCAGTCCGAGGCTGAAACTGTCGTGTGCGATCTAGAGGATTCGGTCCCGGCCGATCAGAAGGCAGCGGCGCGGGAGCACCTCCTCGAGACACTGTCTGCCATCGATGCCGATCCCGACCGCATCGGCATCCGGGTCAATGGAATCCGGACTGATTACTGGTTACAGGACATGATGACCGTGATCGACGCCGAGGCACAAACGCTCATTCTTCCGATGGTCGAAGAGCCTGCGGATTTACAGATTGCGACGGCCGCGCTCAACCAACTGTCCGACGATCCACCGGACGTGCTCTTCCAATTGGAAACTCCGACCGGCCTGTTTTCCGGACGAGACATCGCTCTGCAGGCCAAGCAATTGCCGGCTGTGACAGCGGTAACGCTCGGCCTCGGGGACTATACCGCCGCACTCGGCGCCGAGTCCCTCCCTGAACCGATCGTGAATACACTCGGCCTGTTCATCTTGAGCATCGCCTCAATTGGCGACCTCGATCCGATTGCAACTGTCTATCGAGACGTGGCCGACATCGAGGGACTCGAGGAGCGGGCAGCGTACTATCGGACGCTGGGATTCCAGGGCCAATCTGCGTTGGACGAACGGCAAGTGCCGATTATGAACGCCGTTTACTAACCGTCGCGATCGCAGTCACTGGCGGGCCAATTGGGCCCATCGGGGGTGATCGATCCCCCCGGTGGACACCAACGTGTGTCCGAACGAATGCCCACCGTTCGCACCTAACCGGCAGCTATTTCCGCAACTGGTGGACAGAGACAAACGACGCATGAACGTTGAGCACTTCGCAATCTGGGTGTCCGACCTCGACGCGACCAAGGCGTTCTATATCGATGCACTGGGACTGGGAATCAGCCGGGAATTCGACAAAGACGGAGTGACGAACTGTTTTCTCGCTGGGCCCGATGGAACGGAACTACAGCTCAAGTACGATCCTGACCGGGAGCCATTCGAGCCCGCCGGCGTCGCTCATTTAGCCATTCAAGTCGACGATTGTGAGGGGACCGTCGACCGGATGGTCGAACAGACAGGCTGTCCAGTCCACAGTGGCCCCAAGCCAGGACACGGTGGAGGGTCGACAGTGGCGTTTATCGAAGATCCGGATGGGTACGTAATCGAAATCGCCGAACGGCACGGTTGAGTCTGGGCAAATACTGGACTGACAGCGTGCCAGCCCCGTTTTTTCGTGACGGCTGAAGGTACGCGAATGCTGCAGTTCGGAGCCGATTCCTGCATCTTTAAGGCCGCAACTGCCGACTTAGCCAACGATGAACGACACAAGCGACTGGTACGACGTCGAGCAACTGAACGACTGGTGTCACCGAGTTACCGAAGGCGCTCCGGTCTTGCCGTGTCATATGCTACTTTTCGAGGACGACGACGAGGCTGTGCTCATTGATACGGGCGTGGGCGTCGGCGATCTTTCGGGGATGGTCGACGAACTCGTCGACTCAGACCTGCGGGTCATTTTGACCCACTCTCACTGGGACCACATCGGCAATGCGCACCAGTTCGACGATATCGAAATTCACGACACCGAACGCGGGCCCGGTGGGCGGGTAGCGATCGACACCTTGACCGATGCGCTCGAAAAACGGCCCGGGCAGTTCGTCGATAACTATCGAGATTCCGGGAGAGAATTCCCCGACAACTTCGACCCGGAAACGTATCATACCAAACCCACCGAGGGGGTGGGTCGGCTCGATCCGGACGAGGACGTCGAAGTCGGTGACGTAACCTTAGAACTCGTGCACATTCCGGGCCACTCTCCAGGCATGACTGCCGTGCTCGATCGCCGGGCAGGCATTCTCCACGGTGCCGACGTCCTCGAACCGGGCGGAGAAGTGTACGCGATTCTGGAAGGGGCGGATATCGAGGCGTACTGTGACACGATCGATCGACTCATCGAACTCCGGGATGAGGGAGCTTACGACACGTTGATGATCTCGCACGGTGATCCGATCGAAGGCGATGATCTCGAGATGCTCGACGACGTCAAGGTTGCACTCGACGCTGTTGCGGACGACGAGGCTGAGTACAATATCATCGAAGACGAGCGCTTTGGCGGCATTCGCGAATTCGAAGTCGGTGACATCGAAGTCTGGATGAAAGACCAGTAACGATTCGTTCGACATATCTTCTATTTGTCTCTCCTTCGGCTAGTCAAACGAATCGATGGCTTGGGGGGTTCTATCGGATTTGATCCGACTCCGAAAGGGCTGGTAGAATGCTCCTAATCAGGGAATGATCGCCAGTTTTCCGAAGAAGCTATCTTCCATGACCGCTCTGTGTGCCTCGGGTGCGTCGTCGAGATCGTACGTCCGGGCGAGTTCGATCGTGAGGTCACCAGTTGCCATGAGGTCGGCGACGCCATTCAACAGCGATTTCATATCTCGGGTATTGGATGTGCTGACGAAGTGATAGACGAGATCTTTCCGGCGGACTGCACTCACATTGGAAAAGGATGGGTCTGGTTGGTTCTGGCCGATTCCGACGATCCGACCCCTGAGGTTCGCTACTGTGGCGTTGAGTTGGAGGTAATCGTCCATCCGATGGTCGAGTACCACGTCGACGCCGCCATCGCTCGCCTCGACGATCGCGTCAGCGAGGTCGTCACGCCCGTAGTCGATGACCTGTTCGGCGCCCAGTGCGTCCACTTCATCGTGATAGTCTGGAGCGGCTGTCGTCGTCGTATGGGCGCCCGCGGCGTTCGAAATCTGGACCGCTACGTGACCTACACCGCCACTGCCACCGTGAACTAGGCAGTGTTCAGTCGGCTCTACGCCCGCGTGTGTAATGAGACTGTACCAGGCAGTCGTCGCGGCGACCCCGGCAGCCCCCGCTTGGGTCAAATCTACGGCATCCGGGACGGTCACGACACTTTCGGTGGGGACCGTCGCGTACTCGGCGTAGGAACCCTGGTATTCTCCGTTTCCGATCCCCCACCCAAACACCGAATCACCCGGTTCGAACGCCGTGACGCCCTCTCCGACAGAGACAATTGTCCCAGCCACATCACACCCGGGAGTAAACGGGAGGCCGACTG
>CAZKGF010000011.1:0-653 GCA_964552115.1 uncultured Halobacteriales archaeon | reverse complement strand
TTCCCTCGCGAAAGTACGTATCGACCGGGTTGACACCGGCAGAGGATACTTCGACTAAGACTTCGTGCGGGCCGGGTTCTGGCTGCTGGACTTCCTCGACCTGAAGTGCCGATTCGTCGCCATACTCGTTGATGCGAACTGCGCGCATGAGGATAGTTCGACCGCCTGGTGGGTCAATAAAGATACTGGGTTCTGGGCTCGAGAACGGGTAGGCGACACTGAAACGACGCTCAGGGCCAGTCGTCGTTACGCATCGCCTCCATCTGGTCTGGATCGTGCCCGTAGACGACCTCTGCGGCGTCGTATTGGCGATCGAGATCCGTCAGCCACTGTTGGGTCTCTAGCCAAGCGCCACTATCCCACATCAGGTTGGCGCCGATTGGCTCGCCGTTTTCGTAATTGCGGTCGACGTAAGCGTGATCTCCAATCATCATAACCGTACCAGCCTCGTCCAGGTGAAGGATCGTTCCCATGAGACCGGGAATGTGGCCGGGAATGTGGATGAACTCGACGTCCTCGAAATGGGTTTCACGCGTGCGGTGGACGACCTGCCAGTTCAGGTCGTAATCAAAATCCTCGGTCATATAGGCTGGGTGGCCGGTGCCGGCCGGCGTGTTTGCACTATAGTAGGCGAATTTGAGTTCCTGTTCGTG
>CAZKGF010000010.1:0-23147 GCA_964552115.1 uncultured Halobacteriales archaeon | reverse complement strand
GCGTGCGCTTGAACAGCGGGACGTTGAACGTGAATGGAGGCTATTCTCCTGCCTCTCCTGAGGCCAGAACGGGAGTCCACGCTGAATCCCGCCCGTTCACGGGTGGGTAGCTCAAATCGCCCACCGCCACGAGCGAACGATGCCCGTGACCCTCGATCGAATCGAAGAACCGCTCGTCGAGGGGCGCCTGATCGAGCGCGTGAATCGGTTCGTCCTATCCGTCGAGATCGACGGACAGGTCCACGAAGCATATCTTCCCGAAACAGGCCGATTGACGACGGTCCTCGTCGACGACGCCACAGTGATCTGTTTGCCGGTCTCCGACCCGGAGCGTCGGACGGACTACACTGCACTCGCAGTTCACAATGGAACGGTCTATGTGACGGTCGAAGCCGTCCGGGCGAACGCACTCCTGGCGACAGCCGTCGAACGAGAACTCGTTCCCGCCCTCTCGGGGTGGTCGCTGGCTAGGCGCGAACCGGGACTTCCCGATGGGGGGCGAGCTGACCTGTTGTGTCATCGAGACGGCTTCGAACGGTACGTGGAGGTCAAGGCCGTCACGCATGCAGAGGATGGGATCGGAAAATTCCCCGACGCACCAACCAAGCGTGGCCGGCGACATCTCCAGACACTCGGGGAAATGACCGACGGTAACACCGCGGCCAGTGTCGTTTTTGTCGCAATGCGACCGGACGCAGAGGTGATCCGACCGTATCGTGAAATCGATCCGGCGTTCGCCGAGGAATTAGCAACGGCCCAGGAGGCCGGTGTCGATCTTCACGCCATCGGAACCGAGTTTGCCCCACCTGCCTGGCGGCTGGTGGAACCGACGCTACCCGTCGAACTCGCCTGAATGGGTGGCGCCGTCGATGCCAAGGGCGGTCCAGACACGGCCGTGGTCCCCGGACATCCGGACCAGGAGCGCCCGAGCACGCTCGGTCGCTTCCCGATCGACGGGGACGTGGACCATCCCGGCTCCCGGTTGCCCGTAGACGATCGAAGCGCTCGTCGGTGCGGCGAGTACGGCCGGGAGCGTGCCTAGATCTTCCTCACCGTCGACGACGACGAGCGTACTTTCCGTCGGTGCCCGATCGATGCCGGTCTTGATCGCTTCGAGGAGTTCCGCCGTCAGTGTGGCTGGCGGATTCGGAACGGTCACTTCCCGGTCGAAGCCATGAATCGCCTCGGTTACACCGTCTTCGACCGGTGTTCGCTCGGTCCGTCGATCGACCAGCGCGAGGTCTGGCCGGGTGGAGGCCTCCATGAGGTGATACGTGACGACATCGCCGACTGTAATGATGGGAGTGCCCACCTCGGACAGCAGCGCTGCTGGATCGGTATAGACGACGCCCATTGGCTCCTTGAGCGCGGCGCGGAGCGATCCTGGTAGTTCGAGTAAAACCTCAGCCACACTACCGTACCTTGAGCGCGTATTGCCCCGGTTCGGTGACGCCCATCTCCTGTGCGATCTCGGATTCCTCCGGATGTGCAATGACGACGTAGCCTGCCCAGTCTTCGGTCAGGGAAGTCGACCCGCACTTCTGACAGGCCTCTAGCTCGGGAGATTCCTGCACGCTATGACACTCACGACAAACCAACCGATCGGCCATCAGTCCTCACCCGGTTCGGCCTGGGCCTGGCGCCGCTCGCGCTCCTCGGTCAGCCAGCCGTGTTTGCCCAGGCCCACCTGCTTGGCAGTTAAGCCGATCTTCGAGTCACGCGGATTTCGCTCATCGATAGATTTCGTGACGATGCGCGCCCGGACCGCGTCACCAACGCCAAGAGACCGGTTCGATTCGCGGGATGCGAGCATCTGGCCCTCCTCGTCGTACGCCAGGTATTCATCGGAGATCTGGGAGACGTGCAACAGCCCGTCGACGGGACCGATCCCGACGAACGCGCCGAAATTCACAACCTCGACGACCTCTCCGTCGACGACCTCCTGCATTTGTGGATCGAACGTCAGGGCGTCGAACTCGGCTTCGTAATAGACGCCCGGTTCGTTCGGCAATACTGCCCCATCTCCGATATCGAGCACCTCAATCACACTGACGACCGAGCCGACGTCCTCGTCGACGCGACCCTCGAGCTTGTCCTGCAACAGTCGTTTGACGAGACCGTGGGTAACGTCCGCCAGGTGTTTCGGCGGGACCTCGACCGTATCGCGAAGTCTAACCCGTTTGTACATATTATGGTTGAGTGATAGCGAGTTTGTTCGTGCCGCGTAAACTAATTACCGGAACGCCGGCGTCCTGGAGGCGGTCTCGCAGGGGTGCGTCGTTGGTTACCGCGTGTGTCGTCCCTGGTCGCAGTGCCAGTTCGAGAACGGCGTCGTCTGCAGTCTCTGCCTCCGTCTCTCGGATTTCACACCGATCCCGAGCGAGATCGCTCCCGACGGTGGCCGCCGTTCGTTCGGTCGGTGACCCCTCGGTTGCAAGCCTGTCCAGTTCTGCCAGGACCAACGCCGGCACAACGGCTTCGACAGCACCCAGGAGGCGCTCGAGTTCCTCGAAGAGTCTGATATCGCATTCGACCGGCATCATGAGTGCATTCGTGTCCAGCACCACAGTCATTCACGCAGCGTCCCGTAGCCGATTAGGCGCCACCGGGCGCCCACCCGGCGGTTGATGGCAATGTTGACGCCGTGATCGGCACACACCGGCCGTTGCAGCGCGACTTCGCATTCGCCGCCGCGGGCGCTCGTAACGGAACCCACGGTGGTGGCCGTGCCGACGGTCAACATGAGCGGTTCTCCAGTCGAAATCTCTTCGACTTCTTCGGTCTCTGCATCGGCGCCGACGATGCGATCCAGCAACTCGACATCCATTTCGAACTGCTCGTGGACAGGAGGTAACGTGCCAGGCGGACCGGCCACCTGTCCGGCGAGGGCATCTCCCTTGGTGATGGCCGGGTCCAGGCCCGTTCCGACGCCCAACAACCCCCCCGGGCGAGCAGTCTCGACGGAGTTCCCACCCGCCTGCAGCGACCGGACTGAGGTCTCGACGGGCGTCCACTCCGTCTGGCCGCCCGATTCGACCTCGCGTCCGGGCCGAAGCTCGATTTCGTCGTCGACCGAGAGCTCACCCTCGACCAGGGAACCGCCGAGCACGCCCCCGGTGAGTTCGTCCCAGGTGGTCCCTGGCCGGTTTATGTCGAAGCTCCGGGCGACGAGCATTTCGGCGTCTGCCTCGGGATCACGGTCTGGGGTCGGAATTTCCTCTTCGATGGCCTGGATGAGGAGATCGGTATTGACACCCTGCTGTGCGCTGACCGGCACAATCGGAGCGTCTTCTGCCACCGTCCCCTCGACGAAATCGGTTATCTGCTCGTAGTTTTTCTTGGCCTGATCGGCGTCTACGAGATCGATCTTGTTCTGTGCCACCACGATGTTCTCGATCCCGATGATGTCCAAGGCCATCAGATGTTCCTCGGTCTGTGCCTGTGGGACCGGTTCACTGGCGGAAATTACCAGGACCGCACCGTCCATAATCGCCGCCCCGGAGAGCATCGTCGCCATCAAGGTTTCGTGGCCGGGTGCGTCGACGAACGAGACCGTCCGCAGTGGTTCGCTCTCCGTGCCATCCGGACACTCCTCGTCGACGGTATAGCACTCGGGCTCGTCCAACGCAGGACACTCGCGGAACGTGGCGTCGGCGTAGCCCAGACGAATGGAAATTCCTCGTTTCATCTCTTCGGAGTGCTGGTCGGTCCACTGACCAGACAACGCCTGGACCAACGTGGTCTTGCCGTGATCCACGTGTCCGACGAGGCCGATATTCACCTCCGGTTGGTTGTTCCCTGTCATCTCGACAGCAATCTCCCTTGAGAATCGCGGATAGCCGGTGATAAACCCTGCTGTTTCGCCCGCAGCACCTGGCCAGGCGCCAGTCTCGGCCCCGCGACGCTTTTGCAGGTCGGACTCGTGACCAACCGTGTGCGGGAATTTGCCTTCGAACTGGCCTTGTGTGCGATCCTGGAGGAGCCAGACCGGATCGTGGCCCGCCAGCTCGGGGGTCACGTGCACGGTCGTCGTGTCGTCGATATCGTGCTGGTCGAACCGGGGCCGGAGTTTCGGGACCGGGCGACGATTACGTCCGAGTCGATCCCCGTGGACGCGATCGACGCACCAGTCGGCCCCGGGCGGGCACGCCCGGTCACCGACGTCTTTGACGGTCACCCCGACCACGTCTCGGAGGTCGTCGATCGGGCGACCCGCGTGGGCTTTCTCGAAACTGGCCGGCGGGGCGGTACCCGGGTCGTTCGCCAAACGGTCCCGTATCCCGCAGACTGGTTCGATCGGATGATCGCGATCGAAAACAAACCCGATCTCGGACGTCCCGGCGCATTGGAGACCCAACTCCTGACGGATGCTCGATTGGGCTTGTTCGACGAGGTCGTCCTGGCAACGGCATCCTACGTGACGGGGGCCCACCTGAATCGACTCCCGAACGCCGTTGGAGTCTGGCGATTCGATCCGGAAACAGGCGACCGAACAATCGTACGCGAAGCTACTGGGTTGGACACTGAAGAAGCCGGCGTAGAGATCCTCGAGCGGGGGCCAGCTCGGACGGACGTGCGTATTGTACCGGACGCCGAGAAGGCCGCTGCTCGCCGACGTGTGGCCGAACGCGCGTATGGCAAGGGCTGGCGGACCTACGAGATGCCTGCCTGCGGTCAGTGTTCTCCAACCCGGGACGGCCGGCCATACTGTGAGTGGAAAGACCGGGTCGTGGCCACTGCCAGCGAGTGTGGGCCAGGCTGTGCCGGACACCGGGGATCGCCGCCGCCGGATGTCGACAAGGACCGGTTGCGCGACGCCCGTTCGGCTTGGAGTGTCGAAGCCGAGGGTCGCAAACGTCGACAGGTCGGGCTTGACGAATTTGTCTAGGCGCCCACCTCGAAGACATACCGGAGACCCCCGGCCGGACCGCCGACGAAATCCGTCTCCCACCCATGTGTCGCAGCAACCTCGGACACGACATCCATCCCCAGGTTCGGCCCGGATGGATCTATTGAGCCACCAGACTCGGACGCACCCCGTCGGTCGGCGACGATGCCGTCGGCTCCACTGGTCTCGACGAAAAACCCATCCGAGCTGCCACCGATTTTGACGGTCCCAATGGCGGTTTCACTCGATTCATCTGAGGCTTCTGCCCGCTTCGATCGCTCGACCACGTCCCGAAATATAGTCTCGAATAGATGTTGGAGACTTGTCGGGTCGCACTCGAGTATACGGTTCGTGTCTATCTCCAAAACGGCAGCCTGGCTATCGACGCGACGCCAGGCGGCGACCGCCAGGGGGCCAAGCGAAACCGACTCAGTCTCCGATGGCGCGGAGGAATACCGTGACACCGCGACAACGTCCTGGATCACTTCCTCCGCACGGTCGAGGCTCTCGGCCACCTCTGCGATCGGCCCCGAAGGGCCGCCGACACGCATCGGTTCCAGGTGGAGTTGGGCAACGTTAAGCGGATCGCGTAGATCGTGGGAGACGACGTGCATGAGTCGGTCGAATCGCTCGGCCTGGCGTTCTATCTCGGCGGTTTGACGGCCGGTCTCGACCGCAGATCGGAGGGCGCGAGCCAGAGCAGTTCCACCGGGATTCAGGGTGTGGATGTACGTTGTCGCACCACGCTGAATCGCTGCTAGCCCGGTTTCTGGGAGGCCACGTGGGGGCACCACGATTAGCGGAATCCGGATGTCACGCTCGAGTGCACGTTGGACAGTTTCGACGCCAGTCCGAGCACCGAGACAGAGATCCAAGATGCAAACATCGTACGATTGAGCGGTAAGAGTATTCGCTGCCGCATCGAGGCTACAGACACGCGTTACTGTGGTCTCTCCAATATGGTCCGCGACGATAGATCCTGCCGACGCATGGACTATGTGCGTCGCCAGGGCAGATCTATCGGTTACGAGAAGGACGGATAGCGGGTCGTTAGCCTCACTCATCCCAGTGCCCGATTTGGTGAACAACGACTGGATCGACTCTACATCGACGCCGGCCCGAGACGCGTGGCCGGGATCGGTTGGCCCTCCGTCCTTGGGTCACGGCCGGGCCTCCCCTACCGCCGTCATTGCCCTCGCCACACGCACTCGATCCCGCCACACGGACGGTGTCGGTCCCTGTCCCCCTGCCCGGTGGCGTCGGCATTTTCGTTGTACCGACTGCCGTAGTACTCGGGTCACAGCACAGCCTCCCGGTCGCGTCTAAAAAACCCTGTCACCCATCTATCAGATACGAAAGCTGGACCGCCACGACCAGGCTACTTCGATCCGATGTGACCCCGGCGGTAGAGGAGATAGGCGTAGATCCCCGTGACCAGAACGACGAACAGGCCGGTCCCGAGCGGATCGAGTTGTCCCACGATCAACAGCGAAATGACCACATCAATGACCAGTGCCAGAACAGCCACGCCGAGCAGTGCAAGAAGTGGTCGTTCCGCGACGAATTCGTTTCCGGCTGAGCTCATACTGGGACTTCGGGACCCGGTGGCTTGATAGTTGTCACAGTTCGTGGTGCTCTCCGTCCAGTGCCAGGGGATCGGCGAATGCCTCGTCAGGGGGATAGAAGTGAGCCACGTGGACCAGACGCGTGATCTCGGCATCGAGTTCGTCCGCCATGTCCAACGCGCCCTCACGGGTCATGTGTTTGGTGCCGAACGTCCGCGGAACGCCGGCCTCGTCGTGGTGATCGCCCCCGAGTGGATGTGAATCACAGAGGGATGCCGGGACCAAGGCGTCGGCGAGTAGCAGATCGGCGTCCTGGAGTAGGTCTCGGGACGATTGCGGGATGTCGTAGCTTGTGTCACCGGTGATCGACAGTTTTGCACCGGTCTCCGGGTCCTGTACGATGACGCCATAACACAGCAACGGGGGATGATCCACCGGGACGAGCCAGACATCGAACCCACAGGTACGAAACGACGTCAATGGAGGTTCCGGATGGACCGTCACCTGATCGAGATAGTCGTAATCACTCGCGACGGTTTCAGCAACACTCTGGCCGGTTTGCGGGTCGCGTACGTCTGCGGCATACACGTCCAAGTCGTCGAGAACCCGGTAGCAGTTGCCCAAGCCGTCCAGGTGGTCGAAGTGGACGTGGCTGATGACGGCTGCATCCGGTAACGGAACATCTTCTCGGAGAAACTGGTGGCGAAAATCCGGACTCGCGTCGATCAACAACGCCGCGTCGGTCCGCGGATTGTAGACGTGGACGGAGAATCGGGTGCGTTCAACATCGGTTGCACGAGCTCGCGCACACGTTTCACACTCACATCCCACCGTCGGTGTCCCGGTCGTGTCGCCGGTCCCCAGCAGCGTCACGTCCATCGTCGGCGCTTAGTCGTCCTGGACTTGCCCGGCTCCAGGTTCGACCTCGGCATCGGCATGATCGTGATCGTGGCCGTCTTCCCCGTGATCGTGGCCGTCAGCCTCGGAGTCGGACTCTCCACCGGTCGGATCGCCACCTGCAACGAGCGCGTCGTGGTCACCTTCGATCATGTCCAGGTTTTTCAATGTATCTCGCTCTTCGAACCCTTCGATCGCCGCCTCGAGGTCTTCCTGCGTGAGAGTCATGCGTTCCTCGGTGAGGGCGTCCAAGACTGCCTCGCGTAACACCAACCGAAGATCGCTCCCGGTCAGCCCCTGTGTCAACTCCGCGAGTTTGTCCGGATCGAAGTCGTCGATAACCATCTCCTGAGTGATAACACGCAGGATGTCGGCGCGCATCTGACGGTCTGGCTTGGGGAAGTTCACGATCTCGTCGAACCGGCGCCAGGCCGCTGCATCGAGTTGATCGGGATGGTTGGTTGCGCCGATCAACAGCACTTCGTCCTGCACAAGGCTCACCTCGTCGATGCTCTTCAACAGCGTATTGACAGCCCGCTTGATCGCAGCGTGTTCGTCACTCGACCGGGTCTTCGCGACGAAGTCGAATTCGTCGATAAAGAGGATACACGGAGCCAGCCGTTTTGCAACCTCGAAGGTCTTTTCGACGTTCTTCGCGGTTTCGCCGAGATACTGGCTCGTAATCATCGATAGCTTCACCTCGACGACGGGGAGATCCAATCCCTGCCCCAGCGCACGAGCGACCGACGTCTTCCCCGTCCCGGGGGGCCCGACGAAGAGGAGCTTACCGATCTCGCGAAGCCCGATACTCGCGAGGAACTCCCGGTGTTCGATTGCTTTGACGATCTTGTGAATCTCTCCTTCCTGGTCCTCGGTGAGGACGATGTCGTCGAGGGTCATGTCGACCTCGTCCGGGGTCCGGACGTCGACCAGGTCGAGCATTTCCTCCTCGTCTTCGACGAAGTACTCCTCGAGGAGTGAGTCGACAAACGCACGGTCGACGCGTGCCGGACGGTTGTCGGCCCGGGCTTGTTCGTAATCCGCCCCCTCGACTTCGTCTTCGAAGTATCGTGCCAGGACCGGATTAGCGCCCACCGACTCGGCATCGATTCGATCCTGAAGCCACTCGTCGGCTAGATCGCGGTCGGTAAACTGCAATTCTTCCGAAAAGTCGTCCACATCGGTGAACATCAGCCCCGAGATCGCTTCCCACGGCGCCTCGACACCAGTGGCCTCCGCCGCCCGATCGACAGTCGGGGAGAGGGGTCTATCGATTTCTCCGTCAGTGTAGAACACCTCACGGTAGGAGGGGGGCAGGTCATCGACGTCGAACTGCTTGTTCTCGCTGTAAACCGCCGCCGTGAGCACGAACTCGACGACGGCTCGTTCCGGATCGTTCATTCCCACCAAAATTGACCGGCGAGCCCAATAAGTCGCCCGATGTGCGGCCAGGTTAGTCCGCTATAGTTCGTGGACTGTCACGTCAAGCGTCCCGTCGACGACCGTGGCACGCATCATCGTGGCCTGCGAGGCTGGCGGTGCACCGGTCACACTCCCCGGATTGAGAAGTCTGATGCCGGCGAGTTCGCTGTCCATGACGTCGTGGGTGTGACCAGCAACACCGACGATCGGCTGGCCAGTCGCAGCGTCCTCGGCGGTCGAGGCGACCCGATGGCGATAGCCGGCTGGCGAACCGGTCCCGTGCGTCAGAACGAAATGCACGCTTTCGAGTTCCACGGTCGCGACTGACGGAAGACCGAGATCACGGTCCATATTTCCCGACACCGCCGTATACGCCGTTGCCAGATCCTCGAAAGTCGACAAAGCCGCTGCGGAGTCGAAATCGCCTGCATGGAGGACGTGGTCCGCCGACTGGATGCGGCGACGAAACGGCGTCGGAATTGTCGACGCCCGCGAGGGAACGTGCGAGTCACTGACGATTGCTACCTCCATGCGGTGACTGAACCCGGCGACGGTGAAAGCCCTGTGGGCTGGCTTCTTTGTCCCGGGGGACCGTAGCCCTGTCATGGATGACAGGCGGGTCGTCACCGGGTTTCTCCGAAACGACGCCGAAATCCTGGTCGTGCGTCGGTCTTCGGACTGTCAGTCCGAACCGGATCGGTGGCACGGCGTCTGCGGGCCCATTGACGGCGATCCAACGGCGGCTGTGGCCCGGGCCGTAACGGAGATGGTCGGGGTAGCTCCCGACACAAACCTCGCCTTTGTTCGGCAAGGTGACCCGATCACCGTTGTCGAGGAAGAGTCCCAAACACACTGGCAGATCGTTCCATTGCTGTTCGACGCCCAAACCCGGTCGATCGACCCGGATCCAACGATTGAAACGGTAGCGTGGGTCTCGCCACCATCCCTCCTGAGGCGCGAGACCGTGCCCGGCCTCTGGGCAGCGTACGATCGCGTTCGGCCACGCCCGAGCCACATACGGGATGACACAGCGCATGGCGCCGGCTACCTCTCCTGTCGGGCCCTGGAGTGTCTGCGCGACGAGGCTGCCCGCGCTGTCGAAGGCCACGGCTCCTGGCAGGACGCAATCGACTCGGCGCGGACACTCCGGACGGTTCGACCGACGATGGTGGCGATCGCAAACCGAATTAATCGAGCGATGAGTTCAGTGATCGAGTCAGCCGATCCCGCGGCGCTCGAACGGGCCGCCGAAACCGAACTTCGCCGAGCCATCCGCAGCCAATCGGAGGCAGCCGAACGCGCGGGAACGGCGATCCACGGGTACCGGGTCGCGACGCTCTCACGATCGAGTACCGTCTGTCAGGCACTCCACAACGGCTCGGTCGAACACGTCCTGATCCCGACGTCTCGCCCGGGGAGAGAGGGTGTCGCTGTCGCGGAGACGCTTGCCCAGTCGGGGTTGTCGGTAACGCTGACCAGCGATGCGGGAGTGGCGTTCGAATTGGCGGCCTCGAGTGCCGAAATCGTCCTCGTCGGTGCAGACAGAATCGAACCCACCGGGGCCGTCATCAACAAGGTAGGGACAAGAGCCATCGCAACTGCCGCGTCACACGAAGGGCTGGACGTCGTTGTCGTTGGAGCGACCGACAAAATACGCCCCGCCGGCGCCGACGGGACCACCCCGGATCTCGAGCCACGAGACCCGTCCGAACTATACGATGGGCCAGCCGACCTCGACGTTGCACACCCAACCTTCGACGTGACGCCGTCCGAGCTCATTGACCGAATCATCACGGAAGACGGTGAACTCACACCAACCGACGTGTCCGATATCGCACGAGCACACCGAGAGCGTGCCGAGTGGGACGACAGGTGACAAATGTAGGTCGAGTGGGGACTGTCACTACGGTTGCTCGGGCGTCCCGATCGGTAGTGGCGTATGCTCTGCAACCCGTATACCCGCCAAAATAGCGAGCCCGAGTGTGCCCCAGAGTGCTGGTTGAATCAGTCCTGGGAGGTCGGAAAGGAGCCCAGCACCCGGAACGAGATCCGGGTGGCCGAGGACGAGTTGGATGACTGTCGGCTGGAGATGGACGAGAACGAGACACACGAGCGGGAGCCAGGCCCACCCGTCGGGACGGTCGAGTTCGTGGGCGAGCATGATGAGCGCCGGAAGCAAGACGATCGTCAGGTCGTGAAGCGCGGCCTGGGGGGCGGCAAGGGGAACGATGGCGACGCCCAACGCGAACGTCGTTCGCCGTGCGGCCGCCGAATCGGTGGATCGAGTCCCGAGCACCAATCCCACCACGACCAATATTCCCACTACGCGAACGACGAGACCCAGGTCTCCCAACACGTGAAAGGGGTGATAGGCAGCGGTAAGGTCCCAGGCGTACGCCGCCTTCGATCCGCCCCACCCCTTCCCCCACAACAGGACATCGATGTACCGAAGGTGGGAATCCACCCCGAAAAGGCCGAGTGAGATCGCGCCGAGCGCGCCAGCCAGCCCCAGCGCCCCAGCCAATCGGCGTCCGTTACGCAACAGGTGGGCACCCGATGTCGCCACGAAGAGTTTGAACGCGCTACCCACAGTCGTGAGCACACCACTCCAGTACCGGTACCAGTCCGAACGTGGTCCAGGCCGTTCACCCCGCTCCATCGAATGAAACGCAAAACACAGCGCGGCCGTCAGCGCTGTCGAAATCTGTGCCCACTTGAAGTGGCGCAAAACCGGTTGAAAGCCCGCAACGATGGCCAACAGAGCCAGGCGTTCCCACACGGCCAATCGCACTCCCAGCGTGTCGGCAACAGCTTCGAGGCCGATCCAGAGAGCGACCAGGGAAAGCCCGCTAAAGATGACCGCGCCGGGATGGAAGCCCAGCATCACGAACGGATAGAAAAACAGGATCGTTACTGGCGGGTAGAGATACGACCCGTGGTAGCCACCTGCTTCGGTCTGGACATACAACGTCTCTCCTGCGAGCCACCGCTCGACAGTCGTCCCGAACACCCCGAAGTCGTTGAACCCCATTGGGGCCGTCCACCCGTACATTCGCAAGTAAAAATCCACAACGTGCCATCCCAGAAAGAGAACCGCTACGAGAACCGCCAACAAGCAAACGAGCGGGCGCTCTCGTCGTCGGGTCCACAACGCCCTGGCCACAGACATGCATACTGGTGGCGCGGCTCTAGCCCAAATGTTTGACGAACCCGCCCCGGCCGTCACGTCAGGTATTTTGAGCGTCGGACCATACCAGGTATCGGTGGCGATGACGAGGCGTTACCCCCACCGAGCCCCTCGTGACGAGCCACACTAACCGAGCCACCATTCAATGCTCGACGACCCGCTCGGACTAACCGCCGATCAAAACGGAGCTTGTACCTCGTCCGACGGATCGCCGATAGTTCCCTCTTCGAACGGGCCTGTCCAGGCCTGGAGTCCCCCGGCCAAACTTTCGACGCGGCCATCGAACCCCTCCCAGGCGGCGATCAATCGAGCGGCTTTGACGCTGGCCTGGCCGTGTGGACAGATAGTGACGACGTGATCGCTGCCCTCGAGTTGCTCGATTTCGGCAGTCAATTCCGACAGTGGAAGATTCACGCTCCCCGGAATGTGCCCCTGCTCGAAGGCCGCCGGCTGTCGAATGTCAACGAGGACTGGCGGCTCCCCATCCTCCAGGGTGGTTGCAAGGCGGTCCGGCTGAATCTCACCGTCCATGTGTGGCGATTTGGAGGGCAGGGGGATAAACACCTGACGCCACCCCACGGCCAGGGACCTTTTTCAGGACGGCGGTTCATCGGCTCGTATGAAGCGGACGATATCGACCGACACGGCCCCCGCAGCCGTTGGGGCGTACAGTCAGGCCACAGCGACAGACGAACTCGTATTCACGGCGGGGCAAATCCCACTCACGCCCGAGGGCGATCTGCTTGACGACGCCGATATCGACGTTCAGACCGAACAGTGTCTGGAAAATGTGGCTGCGGTCTTGACGGCTGCCGGCGGTAGCCTCGAAGACGCACTGAAGGTGACCGTCTATCTCGACGACATCGACGACTTCGAGGCGATGAACGCCATCTACGAGACCTTCTTCGACGCCGAGCCACCGGCCCGCAGTGCTATCGAAGTGGGAGCGCTCCCGAAAGGTGTCGACGTGGAAATCGAGGCTGTCGCTGCAATCTCCTCTGGCGAGGCGTAATGCCACCTCGCCGTCGGGCGATCGTCGTCTGGGGGCTCGTCGGTGGGCTGTCCTTCGTGGTACTCGTCCAGGGGTACGAACTTTGGGCCGGAACCGGCGTCGATGCCCTCGTCAAACTCGGAGTCGCACTCGTCGTCAGCGGCCTTGCCGCCGCTGGCGTGTATCTACTGGGTTCTCTGCTCTCACACCGGAACGAAAGTCCTTAACTCGCCGGTGACCGATTTTCCGTCCGTGCCAGGATGGCCGAACGGTAAGGCGCACGCCTGGAAAGCGTGTTCCCATCCGGGATTCTGGGTTCAAATCCCAGTCCTGGCGCTCACTAACTGGTTAGATCTCCGTCTCCCAACCTGAGTCTAGTATCGGGGAGGTGCTCGATTGTTGGGTCATCGATGAGGAGAACCGAAATGGGGTTCTACAGCCATGATTCGATCTGCCAGACCCACGCTATCGGTATCTTCATACCACCGGATGGTCGGAAACCGACCGCACATCCGGAACCACGAATGACGCAAATCTTTGCCGGAGGCACCCCTAAGTTGTGTCATGTCACCCCGCCGGCCGAATTATGCGCTCTTGACCGTTCAGGAGCACCTCGGGACGAACGAAGACCGATTGAATGTTCCCTGGGCCGAGTTCGTTGGCAACCACAGTTCGGAACAGACCTTTACGATCTCCGGAGACGACCCCACTGACGGGTATCTGGAACTCCAAGTCTACGACGTGGGGGAGTGGAACCACACCATCACCATCAACGGATCAGAATTGACCGGATTCGACATGCCAGAGTCGACCGGATGGTGTTACTGGATGGATTCCATCACAGGGGCGTCACTCCAGACCGGTGAGAACACACTCCAGATTCATCGGAGTACCGACACCCTCGATAGCTTCGTCGTCGGCACAGTAGTGGTCAACTGGAAAGAACGGTGAGGACTGCACGGAAAAGACCTGCGTGAAAGTGAGGCCTCAGTCCATGGCCGTCCCACCCTCTCTCCCGCAATGGATCCACATTCGCATCTGAAACGATAAAAAAACCCCAGACACCAATAAATTCGATCGTGGGTCATCATACCACGAATTCGGCGGTGAACGACCAAAGGCGGGCCGATTTTTACTCCTCTGCTGGGAACGCACCGAGTCGGACGAACGAGGTAAACCACCCATATTTATATAGAACCACATACAAAGATTCGCTTGATTATGAGTCAGCAGATGCAGGGCCAGCCCATGATAATTCTGGGCGAAGACGCCCAGCGGATGAAGGACAAGAGTGCACAGGAACACAATATCTCGGCTGCCCGTGCAGTAGCCGAGTCGGTGCGCTCGACGCTGGGACCAAAGGGTATGGACAAGATGCTCGTTGACTCTCTCGGGGACATTACCGTTACCAACGATGGGGTAACGATCCTCGAGACGATGGACATCGACAATCCGACCGCCGAGATGATTGTCGAAGTCGCAGAAACCCAGGAGGACGAGGCCGGGGACGGGACGACGACCGCAGTCGCAATTGCCGGAGAACTCCTGAAAAACGCTGAGGATCTTCTGGAACAGGATATCCACCCGTCGACGATCATCAAGGGGTTCAACGACGCCTCGAACCAGGCACGAACCGAAATCGAGGATATCTCGATCCCCGTCGAGCGTGACGACGATGAGCTTCTCCGTTCCGTGGCCGAGACGTCAATCACAGGCAAAGGTGCCGGGCAGTACAAGGATCTCCTCGCCGGTCTCGTCGTGGAGGCTGTCCGGGCGGTCTCCGTCGAAGCTGAAGATGGCTCCTGGATTGCCGATCTCGCGTTCCTGGACGTAGAGACCCAGACGGGTCGGGCAGCGAACGAATCAGAACTCCTCCGAGGGTCGGTCGTGGACAAGACCCCCGTCCACGAGGACATGCAGACTGACTTCGAGGACGCGTCCGTTCTCCTCCTCGAATCGCCGATCGAACTTGAGGAAGCCGAAGCCGATACGTCCGTGAGTGTCTCGGATCCGGACCAGCTCCAACAGTTCCTCCAACAGGAAGAACAACAGATTCGTGAATTGGTCGACCGGATCGTCGAAATCGGCCCCGACGTTGTCCTCTGTCAGAAGGGGATCGACGATATGGCCGAACACTTCCTCGCAAAGGAAGGAATCCTTGCCGTCAACCGGGTCATTAAAACCGATCTGGAGTTCCTGACCGAAGTGCTCGGTGCCAGGATCGTGTCCGATCTCGACACCGCCAGCGCGGACGACCTCGGACGCGGCTCGTTCGACTACGACGAGGAAGAGGAGCTGTTCTACATCGAAGGGACCGACGAAGAAAGCCACGGTGTCACGCTCTTGCTCCGGGGCTCGACCGACCACGTTGTCGACGAGCTAGAGCGGGGCGTCGAAGACGCCCTGGACGTCGTCGGCGATACCGTTGCTGAAGGGGCGGTTCTGCCAGGCGGCGGCGCCCCAGAAGTCGAAGTCGCCGATCGGCTCCGAGATTATGCCGATTCGGTGAGTGGGCGAGAGCAACTCGCGATCGAGGCCTTTGCAGACGCCCTCGAACTCGTACCACGCGTGCTGGCCGAAAACGCCGGCATCGACTCTATTGACACGTTGGTCGACCTCCGTGCAGCCCACGAAGACGGGCAAACTCGCGCCGGATTGGACGTCGCCACCGGCGACATCGGGGACGCTTTCGAGGCCGGCATCGTCGACTCGGCCCACGCCAAACGGCAAGCACTGGCTTCGGCAGCTGAGGCCGCAAACCTCGTCTTGAAGATCGACGACATCATCTCTGCTGGCGACCTCTCCACCGAGGGTGAAGAAGAACCCGGCGGCGCCCCGGGCGGCGGCATGGGCGGTATGGGTGGCATGGGCGGCATGGGCGGCGCGATGTAAGGCCGGCCAGATCAGTCGCTTCGGGCTTTTTTTGGATGGCGGCCGACTGAGTGAAATCCCTGGCCAAGCCCATTCAAGTGATTCGACGTCCCAGTGCCAGCTATGCAAACCCGCTTGCTCGACTCGGCGGACGTGTCTACATGTGCCGATCTCGCCGAGATCGTCGACGCAGTGGAGGGAGCCTTCGGTGCCTATGCCCGTGGCAACGTGCAGATGCCCGCCAAATCATATATCGATCTCCCCCAGTACGACGGCGACTTCAGATCGATGCCCGCCTACATCGACGCCCGAGGTTCCGCGGGCGAGCGTGATTGGGAGGGTGCAGGTATCAAGTGGGTCAACTCTCACCCCAAAAACCCTGCCCGGCACGACCTCCCGACAGTCATGGGGACGATGATCTATTCCGATCCAGAAACCGCATTTCCCCTTGCCATCATGGACGGGACCACGCTCACTCGTCTGCGAACGGGGGCCGCTGCCGCAGTCGCTACGGCCCACCTCGCCCGCACCGATGCCCACTCGCTTGGCCTCGTCGGCGCGGGCGTCCAAGCCCACGCCCAACTCGAAGCGATCGCCCTCGTGCGAGACATTCGGACGGTCGTCGCTGCCGATTTGGACGAGGCCGCAATCGAAGCGCTCACTGCGGCCTACGGCGACGACTACGAAATCCGCCGAGGAACAGTAGACGAAGCGGCTTCGCGTGACGTCGTGTCAACGACGACCCCCGTCGAAGAACCGATCGTGACGTCGGTCCCGGGCGGAACGCACGTCAATGCCATGGGAGCGGACGCTGCCGGGAAACACGAAATCGCCGATCAAGTCCTCCAAAACGCGACGATCGTCATCGACGATTACGAGCAATGTACACACTCAGGGGAGATCAACGTCCCGTGGCGAAACGGAGTATTGACCGATGCGGATATTCACGCCGAATTGGGAGCAGTCGTTGCCGGTGAGGCCCCCGGGCGAACCTCATCCGACGAAGTGACAGTTTTCGACTCGACCGGTCTTGCGATCCAGGACGTGGCAGCAGCCCACGTCGTTTTCACGGAGGCCAGCGAGCGCGATATCGGGTCGAAAATGAGTCTTGTCGGGACCGAGACCTAGGCTAGCCGTCTTCGAGGTGGATCGCCGGCCTGAACGGGGCTGCACTGTCTGCCTTCCCACCCGGATCGACGGGATCGCCATCCTCGGCGTAGACCTGGACTGTGGCATCGAATTCGTCCTCGAAAAACGCCGCCGCACTCTGATAGACAGCTGTCTCATCGACTGCGGCAAGGGCGGCCAATTCGTCTTCCTCCCGACCGCGGGCAAAGTCGACGAGATCGCTCGCTAACTCATTGACAGTATCGCCACGCTCACGCATGGCCGACTCCTGCATCACCTCACTCATTACTGCACCGACGTCGGGCCCGACCGCCTGAACAGCGTCGAAGACCCGTCGTTTCCAATCGGCTGCGACATAGACTCGAATAGTGGTTGGATCGGTCTCCGTCACGTCGATGATATCTCGAATATCTGCGGTGAGATCGGCGACCAGTTCCTCTTCGATTTCCACCGACGTTGATTCCAGGGCCGGATCGGCCTCCGGCCACGGTGCGTCCTCGGCTGGTTCGTCCGTCAACCGTTCGTGCAACTCGTTCGCCAGAAACGGGACGAACGGTGCGAGGAGCCGAAGTCGCGTTCGGAGGACCGTCTGGAGCGTGTATCGGGCGGCCGGATCGTCGAGGTCGCGACGGCGGCGGTACCACCGCAGGTGGTCCTGAAACCCGTAAAAGGCGGTCTGACTGGCCGTTCGAGTCTCGAACCGATCTAACGACTCCGTCGTGTCCCGAATCGTCGCCTGCAATTTCGAGAGAAGCCACCGATCGACGGTGGTGAGATCTTCACGGGCGTCTTCGGAGACGGCAGTGTCAATGACGTCGACAGCCCGGTCCCAAAACCGCTCGAGTTGGGCACGCGTATTGCCGACGAGTTCGCTCCGCCAGTCGTAATCCTGCCACGGTTCGGCCGAGTTCAACAGGAAGAATCGGACGGTATCAGCCCCGTACTCCTCAATCGCCTGGCTCGGTAGCACAACGTGCCCTTTCGAGGAAGACATGGCCTCGCCCTCCAGCAGCCCCATGCCCATGATCGTGATCCCCTGTGGCCAGTACTGCCGATCGAACAGTTCGGCGTGGTGGTAGAGAAAGAACGTCAGGTGGTTTTGAATGAGATCATTGCCCGAACACCGGAAATCAACGGGGTACCAGTAGTCCCACTCCTCCCGGAGTTCGAGGGCCGTCTCGATGTCCCCGTCGGCGTCGTTATCCACCGCCTCGGGTCCGGCGAACAAGGCGTCGAAAAAGGCTGGCGTCAAGTCCTCGACGGGAACGTCATCGATGACGTGGGCCATCGTGTAATAGGCCATGTAGATCGTCGAGTCCGAGAGGGGTTCGATGACGAATTCATCGTCCCAGGGCAACCTGGTCCCGAGCCCGTAATTCCGGATGCAGGGCCACTGTTCGAGCCAGTCGATCGTGTGGTGATACTGTTCGCGGGTGTTGTCCGGAATACACTCGAGGGCGTCGACCGCTTCGTGGGTCTGTGCCCGCCACTCCTCGTCCCCGTAGTCCAGGAACCAGGTTTCCTGTCTGGCTACCTCGACATCGCCGCCACACCGACAAATTACCTCCTCGCTAAACTCGTACATGCTGTCGAAGGCGCCCGTGTCTGCGTAGTGGGCCCGAAACCGGTCTCGGACGTCTTCGACAGTTTCACCGGCAAATTCGCCGTATGAGTCCAACAGCTGGCCGCCGTGAAACTCGTCCTGGTAGAGGTCAGCCGTGACGTCGTGAAGTGCTGAATCATCGGTCGAGGAAATTCCAGCTTCCTCGACGGCATCGCGGGCAGGTATTTCCCCGTAGCCTTCGATTTCGAGGATCGGGACTGGTTCGATGTCGGCGACCACGTCCGGATCGAGACCGGCTTCCCGAATGCCTCCCTCATCGGCCTTGGCCTCTTGGAGTGCGACGTAGTCGTCCGGAGAGTGTGCCGGGACAGACATGACGATGCCAGTCGCGTTGTCCGAGTCGACGAACGTCGCGGGAAGGATCGGTACCAACTCGTCGGTCACGGGATTGCTGACCCGCTCGCTGACGAGGTCGGCACCCGAAAGCTCCGCGTCGACGGACACCTCGTGGTCTTGAAGACGGAACTTTTCGACGGCGTCTGCGGAGAGGAGCCAGCGTTCGCCGTCGACGGTAGCGGTGACGTACGTTGCATCCGGATGAACGAAGGCGTTGGTGACGCCGCGGACAGTTTCGGGCCGGAGCGTCGCCATCGGAGCGATCAACGTCTCGCCATCGCGTTCGAGTTCAAAGCGAATGAGCGTATACTCCTGAAACTCGGCATCCTCGCCTTCGAGAATGTCGTGCGTCGTGACCGGTTGCTCCTCGTTCGTGCAATAGTTGACCGGGTGCAAGCCTTTCTCCAATCGACCGCGTTCGCGGAGGCGCTGGTACTGCCAGGTGATGAACTTGGAGTAGCGCTCGTCGTTGGTCGTGAACTCCCGACGCCAGTCGATCGAGAGCCCGAGGGCCTGCATGTTGTGTTTGTAGTGATTCTCGATGAAATACCGGGCAAATCCCATCGGCGTTTCGAGGTCCTGCAACTCGCTTTCGGGCACGTTGAACGTGTCACGGAGTGCGGAGAGTTGGTCCTCGTCTTCGTTTTTCAACCGCTCGACTGCGCCGACAATCGGCGTTCCCGTTACGTGCCAGGCGATCGGGAAAAGGACATTATCACCTTGCTGGCGACGGTACCGTGCGAACACGTCGGGAACCGTGTAGGTGCGGGCATGGCCAATGTGCATTCCCCCGTTCGGGTAGGGATAGGGGACCGTGATGAACGTGGGTTCGCCGTCGGCCTCGGGTTCGGCCTCGTACCGCCCTTCAGCCGCCCACCGCTCGCGCCACTCTGCCTCGAGTGTCCGAGGCTCGTATTCCATACTCGGGCGTTTCCACGGTGGAGCAAAAAGCACTCGCATGCCGGACAGCTTTCGACCCGGACCCAGAAACGAAACGCGGGCCCAACGCGGTGTCTAGCTGACCGGAATATCCGTTCCGCTGTCGTCGACGGTTTGTTTGGGCAGCGTTACCGCAAGGACGCCACCCTGATAGCTCGCCTCAGTCTCCTCCTCAAGGACTGGTTCCGGAAGTGTGACCGACCGACTGACACGCTCCTGGCGGCGTTCGCGGGTTACGTAGGTATCAGTCTCGCTCGTGGATTCAGTATCCCGAGTCGCTTCGATGTTGACCCGACGACCGTCCGTAATCTGTAGGTCGATGTCGTCTGCATCGTATCCGGGAAGATCTGCCTGCAACTCGAAGGCATCTCCCTGATCGATGACGTCGATCGCCACGTGGCCCGTCGTCGCTCCCAGTTGCGAGCTCATCTCGGTGAAAAATCGCTCGATCTCTGCGAATGGGTCGGTTCGGTTACTCATAGGAAGTAATACGGCGTGACCACCCAAAAGCTTGTTCGCACACCACCAGGGAATGAGCACCCTTTTCGAGGCGAGGCTAAAGTAACTGGATATGGCGGATCGCCGACTCGGAACTCTCGGTGTTCTCCTCGGCATTTTCCTCGCGGCCGTCGACGGAACCATCGTATCGACGGCGATGCCGACCGTCGTCAGTTCTCTGGGTGGGCTAGAATATTACGCATGGGCGTTTGCCGCGTACATGCTCTTTGCGGCCGTGTCGATGCCGATCTATGGCCGCCTCGCGGATATCTACGGACGAAATCGACTGTTCTACGTCGGCGTCGGCATCTTCGTCCTCGGCAGCGTCCTCGCCGGACTTGCCCAGTCGATGCTCCAACTGATCGTGCTCCGTGCCGTACAGGGGATCGGAGCTGGCGCGATGTTTTCGATTCCCTATACGATCCTGGGCGCGATCCATCCACCCGCCGAGCGTGGTCGTGCCATCGGGCTCGGAGCGTCGGTCTGGGGTATTTCGAGTGTCATTGGTCCGGCGTTGGGGTACGCAATCGTCGCCTCGATGGGGTGGCGGTGGGTATTCTTTCTCGCCGTGCCAGTCGGACTCGCTGCTGCCCTTTTGGTCGCCGTCGCCCTAGAAGAGACCACCGGCAAAGCACCACCCGATGTCGATATCTTGGGGGCGGCAGTGCTGGTCCTGTCGGTCGGAACGCTCCTCGTCGGGCTTCAGTTGCTAGAAAGTACTGCGTCACTCGCCCCACCGCTTATCGTCGCGGGCGGACTCGGCGTCGGCGTCTTTTGGATCGTCGAACGGAGGGCGAGCCACCCGCTCGTGCCCCTTTCGTTGTTCCGAGATCGCGTGTTCGTTGCTACGAACGCAACCGCCTTTCTCAGTGCATTCGCCCTGTTCGCCGCCCTCACGTACATCCCCCTGTTCGTCCAGAGTGTCGAGGGTGGTGCGGGGAGTGCCGCGTTGGCTGTCCTGCCGTTGTCCGTCGGGTGGTCGGGGACTTCGATGATATCTGGGTGGGTTGTCGAGCGTGTCGGGGAGCGTCGAATCGTCCTGTCCGGGACGGGGGTTCTGGTCGGGAGTTTCACCATCGCCACTCTCACCTGGACGGTTCAAACCCCGCTCTGGATACTGATCGCTACCGTGTTCGTGATGGGGGCTGGCATGGGCGCGCTCACGCCGCCACTGTTGACCTCGATTCAAAATCATCTTGGCACCGAGCGGATGGGTATGGCCACCTCGTCTCAGCAATTTTTCCGCAACCTGGGCGGCACGATGGGGGTCTCGATCCTTGGATTCGCGATGAACGTGACCCTTCGAGATCGATTGTCGACGATTCCCGGTGTCGGGTCGATCGGCGATCTTCAAGAACTCCTGCTCGGTGGCGCAACACCTCCACCGGGTGCAGCCGCAGTCATGATGGCCGGGCTCACGACAGTCTTCGTCATCAGTATCGGTGTATGTGTACTCGCGATGGTCGCCGGAAGCGGGGTTCCCAGCCGCTCCACCGATCGGGAGCGACCCGACCAATCCATCGCTGAGGACTGATTCGGTGGTGACGCTCAGAAGAAGCGACGAACGCTCCAGTACACTCCTTGCCAGCCGTTACGGACCGTACGGCCCGGCGTGAATCCAGAATCCGGGTTGGCCGCCGGCTCGAAGGCCTGCGCCAGTTCGTCCAGAGAGACCCGGACTACGCTCCCGGAGTACACCCGACGGTCGTTTGTGTCAGTAACGCGGAGCAGTGTAACCGCCTCATCCACTCCTACGACGCGATACGTCCCTTGGGGGACGTCGGACGTCCCGCCCCGGACATGCTCCCCGACTCGTGGCACCCTTACCTCATCCTCCTGGTGTCCGCCGTACATTGTTCTGTTTCGGTAAAAGACGGTTGGGTACGCGTCCCACATCGTGAAGATGCAGGAGTCGTACAGGTCCCCCAGGAATGTCGCCCGGACCGGCGAGTGGACGCGTGGGGAGGGTTTTTCGGACTCACTGTGACACGATTGTATTCCAATCAGAGAATGTGACAGTTTCGGTGAGATCGACCAATTCGCTAGTGAACCGGCCGGCTGCGATTCAAACGGTGTCGCCACGAGCCTGATCGTTGCTCGGCAGATAGAACGATGTCTCTGTAAACCGCTGGCCTGTAACCGCCTGAACTGGATCGAACCCATCCAGCGAAAGCAGTCTCCCTCCGTCCCACTTTCGCTTCCCGGCAGGACTTTATCCCAGTGGCCGACCGATTTCACACCAATGTCGTCGAATCGAAAGGGAGACCGTCGCGAGCGAGAGCTCGTCAATGCGCTCGACGACGCCGGCTTCGCCGTCATGCGAGCGCCGGCATCTGGTGGGGCGACCAAACGAGAACTTCCCGACGTTCTCGCTGGAAACGGCGACGTCTTTTATGCGATCGAAGCGAAGTCCTCTGCCGGCGATCCAATCTACCTGACGAACGAGGAGATATACGACCTCGTTCACGTCTTCGCGAAGAACTTCGGGGCCATCCCCCGTATCGCCGTCCGATTCGACCGGGAAGAGTGGGTGTTCTTTCACCCGGATGACGTCCATCAGACCGATGGCGGGAACTACCGAGTCAAAAAAGAGTTTGCCGTCGAGAGTCCCGCCGGTGAAACGATCGCGGACTTGCTTGCCCGTGGAGAGCGTGCCGATGATTCGACCGACGTGAGGGCTGTACTGGAGGCACTGCAAGCCGGTGCGATCGACACGGACGAAGCGACCGCACTATTACAATAAGTCCGACAGTGGGACCGTGTTCGATACGCTTTTCCACAGGGGAAGCAAACCCGCGCGG
>CAZKGF010000009.1:0-23406 GCA_964552115.1 uncultured Halobacteriales archaeon | reverse complement strand
TCGGAGCGTTACTAATAGAAGGTGCTATCGCCGTAGGACTCTCACTCTGGCAAACGGGGCAGATTGGGGGGTTTGTCTCCATCCTTGCTGTCGTTCCCTTGATTCTGCTATTTCTGGGTGCGACCTTTCTGAGCGCCATGTTCGCCAGATCGTTCAAGGAATTAACATTTATGACAGTGACGATCACTGTCACGTTGACAACCTACGCCTTCGTCCCAGCGATTTTTACCGAATCCGGGCCCGTCGCACTGATTTCTCCACTGACGCTGGTGGTCCGGGATCTGCAGGGCCAGGCTGTCAGTCTCGGTGGCTTCATTTTCTCGGCAACGCCACCCACCCTGGCAGCACTCGTTCTGTTTGGACTCGGTGCCGGTATGTATCGGGAAGAGGATATGTTTACACAGCGGGCAATCCCGCAAAAAGTGCTAGACGCGTTGGCCGGCCGGCTTTATCGCTACTGGCACGTCGGCCTGCTTACCGCTTTGTTGGTCCCGTTCGTTTTCGTTGCCGAACTCCTCGCGATCGCGCTGTTGTTTGCGCTGGGCGAACTTTCGATTCCCTTGATACTCGTCTTCGTGGCTCTCATCGAAGAGGTCGGGAAGAGTCTTCACGTCTACGCCGGTTTCGTCAATCGGCGGTTCGATCGCCGCCTCGTGACGTCACTGGCGCTTGGCATCGCCAGTGGAATTGGATTTTTCCTGGCGGAAAAACTCTCTCTGCTGGCCCAACTGGTCGGGCTTCAAAGTTATGCCGTCGGGGAGGCGGCGCTCACTACAGGTGGACTCTCGGGCCCGTTGGTGGTCGGCTTCTTGTTGGCCCCCTTAGTCCTCCATACGGTCACAGCTACGATTTCGGCGGTCGGTGCCCGGAATGGCAGACGATCCTACCTGGTCGGATTATCCCTGGCTGTCCTCGTCCACTTGGCGTACAATTTGATCGTGGTGATGGCCCTTGGGTAACCGTCGAATCGGCGATCTCCTTACCGATGTCCGCGTGACGATCGCCAAACGTGAGATGGCATCACTTCGACGTGAAAAGACGATCGTGCTCGCGCTGTTGATACAGTTGTTCGTGGCTGCGTTTTCGTCCTTTCTCGTCGTCGGCCTCACCTCGCTGTACGACCCAACATCGATCGGCGGAGCGGAGGTTGATCTTGGTATCTCGGGAGAGGCCCAAGACGAACTAATCAGTGTCACAGCCGAGACAGAGGGCGTCAGAGCCATTCGATTCGGGTCGGCATCCGATGCTCGATCCGCGTTCGATGCTGGGCGGGTCGATGGCATCTTGACTGCGTCTCGCGTCCCCGGACCAGGTGGTGGTACCCGTATCCACGTCATCGGGACCGCCCCGCAAGGAAATATCGAAACGTCGATGGTTGTGGTCCAAATACGACGTCTCTTGAGCCAGCTCGAGCGGACCGAGCGGATCGAGCGTGCCGGCGACCTTACCGATCCGCCACTCGAAGTGCCCGAGCGGGGGGAGGCCAGCTCTTACTTCGGGTTTACGTACACGATCCTTGTGCCCCTACTGTTGTTTCTACCCGCGTTCATCAGTGGCTCTGTGGCAGTCGACGTCATCACCGAGGAAATCGAACGGGGAACGCTGGAATTGCTTCGGGTTGCACCCATCTCGCTCGTCTCGATTATCGAAGGGAAAGCGCTCGGGCTGATCGCCATAGCACCGCTTCAAGCGATACTGTGGCTTGCCCTCCTCGCGATCAATGGAATCGCTATCCACAATTGGGTCCCCTTACTCGGTTTCGTCGCTGCATCCGCGGCCGTTTTGACGGCTCTGGGGATTGGATTAGGCCTCCTCGTGGGAACTCGGCGCCATGCGCAGATTTTGTACTCGGTGTTGGCGATATCGCTATTCGGGTCGGCGGTGCTTCTCCCGGAGCATCCTGCGACGACGGCGGCCAAGTACTCGGTCGGAAGCGCAACCTGGGTCTCAGCAAGCCACCTACTCGGGTCCATTTGCTTGGCTGTTGGATCGCTCCTCCTCGTGAGGCTCGTCGCCAGCCGAACGGAGCCCTCTCGTCTCTAGACCACGACGCCCGGGAGGTGTCGGTCCGAGTCCCCGGTTCTCCATACTTCTGCCGGAGGGAGACTGGAGATTTCCTCTGAATCGGCCGTTTCATATGGTGAGGCCGATTTCCTGTGAGTCAATGACCGCTGCCGATGACCCGGATCCATCAGGCGACACCGACTCACTCCGCAAGCTCCATGCTCGCATCCGCCTGAAATGGGCCGGACAGGTTGCAGTCGTCGCCGGGCTTGTCGGCGTCGTCGCCGGGATTATCTCGACCCGAGTCGGATGGCTTACCATTCCGATGGCAATCGGTCTGGCAGCGGCGGTCGCTACTGTCGGATTCGTCTGGGTCATCCTTCGCTATCGTGCCTGGGGGTTTCAGCTCAGAGCTGATGCTTTGTATTTGGAATATGGCGTGATAACACGCGTCGAAACGGTCGTTCCTCACGTCAGAATCCAACACGTCGATACCAGCCGCGGGCCGGTTGATCGATTGTTGGGCCTGTCGACGCTCGTCGTGTACACTGCCGGCTCCCGCGGGGCCGATGTCTCGATTCCTGGGTTACCCGCCCAGTCGGCCACGGAGCATCAGCGCCGCGTCAAAGAGTTGGCAATCGAGGCCGAGGACGGTGGCGCCGTGTGAAACTCCATCCACTGTCTATCCCCTATCGCGTCCTCGAAAACGGCGTGCGACTCGGCGTCGTTTTGTTATTTGCCGTCGCGACCGGGGGGTCCTCTGGGAGCGTGGTGATCGGTCCTGTGATCTTGCTCGGAGTGATCATTCTTGGATTGGCGATCATCGTCGGCTACGAGGTAGCGTACTTCTCCCGGTTCGCGTACATGGAGACTGATGATACGTTCGATATTACGTCGGGGGTCCTCTCTCGACGCCGTCGTGAAATCCCATACGAACGTATCCAAAACGTGGATATCGCCCAGAATCCCATACAGCGTGTTCTCGGAATCGCCGAGGTCCGTCTCGAAACGGCCGGTGGCCAACAGACGGAAGCCGAATTGAGTTACGTCGCTGTGGCCGAGGCTGAGCGATTGCAGGACGCGATTTCAGCGGCGACCAGAGAACTCGGGGAGACCGGACCGTCCGATGCCGACGGGACCGAACTGTTCGCACTGGGTGATCGGGAACTTGCGGTCCTTGGTGTCGTGGCAACTGACCTTCGCTTTCTTGGCCTGTTATCTATCGTCGCCTCGGTTGCGGCCCCAGCGCTCGCCGCCGAACTGGCCCCACCCTGGACCCTCTTGTTGGTATTCGGTCCAGCAATCGCGGTGATTGCACTTTTGGGGGCCTGGATTCTGAGCGGGCTCAGAGCCATTGCGCGGTATTACGGATTCAGATTGGACCGACAGGATGAGGAATTACGGTACAGTCGGGGTCTCCTACAGCGATATAGCGGGACGATACCACTCGAGAAAGTACAGACATTGACGATCCAGGAAAACGTCCTCGCGCGAGCGCTTGGATACGCCAGTGTCAGTATCGAAACTGCGGGCTATGGGGGCCAAGAGCAAGGTCAGCAGGTGCAGTCAGCCGTGCCGATCGCCCGCCGAGAAAAGGCCCTTGCGCTGCTTCAGGAGGTTGAAACGGTCCCTGAGTTCGACTTTCAACACCCACCTACCAGGGCCAGAACTCGGTATATTGCCAGGTATACGTTCGTCGTGGTGGCGCTGTTTCTGGCGGCGTGGACGGCGCATACTTTGTCCGGCGAATTGCCCGCGTGGCCCGCGACGGCAGCCTTGATCCTCGCCGTACTTCCCGCTGCACACCTCCGGTGGAAACACTTGGGCTATCACGTGAGCGATGACCACGTCGTGACACGACGCGGGTTCTGGACGCGTCGCACGATGATTGTCCCGGCACATCGGGTCCAGACTATTACCCGATCACGGACGATCTTCCAACGCAGACGTCGTCTCGCCACGCTATTGATCGACACGGCAGGCGGTGGCGGTTTCCTCTCGGGGGATGCGAAAGCCTTGGATATCGACGCAGCCTCCTCAGTGCGGCTCCGCGAACAGATCGAAGCCGGTCTCCAGGCAACTCTGAATCGGAACGGTGGCCGACAGTGATCGCTTCGGGCGGGGGAGCCTTTTTCCGGGACCGACCCCGAATTTAGATAGATGAACCGAGACCAGGCGCTGGCTGCGAGTGGGGTGGCTGCAGTCCTCGTTACGGTTAGTGCCATCCTTTTTGCGACACTCGTCTCTCCGGATTTCGCCTGGCGGACGAATGCCCTCTCGGATCTTGGTGTCACAACGACTGACGCCGGGACAGCGGTCACAGTATGGCTGTTCAATGGCGGGCTGGTTCTGGGGGCGCTGTTTGGCTTGGCATTTGCCGTCCTTCGGTGGCGCCGCTCCGACGGTCAACTCGCCCGCCTGGTCGCCGTTTCATTTGCCGCGACCATGGGTGCCCTCGGCGGCATCGGTTTGTTTCCATCGGGGACCGCATTGCACACGCCCGTCGCCGCGGCGTTTTACGCACTCGTCACTGTCACCCTCTGGATCGACGCCTGGGAGGCAGGTGGGGGACCGGGGGGCCGGCGCGGGGCAGTGACTACGTGGTTGGGCGCCACGAACGCCGTTGCCTGGCTGATTTGGGCGGCGACTGGGCCCGTGGATCGACCTGGTGTGGCCATCCCGGAGATTATTGGCGCACTGGTTCTTGCCGTCTGGGTGCTCACTGAAGCGATGCGGTATTCGAATGCCAATGAATTGTGGGGAGGAGAGCGGGTTACGGATCTCACTCGGTGAACTGAGCGCTAAAGTCGGTAATCCCCTCGTCAGGCCCAGCGACGATTGCACGGTCCCCTGGTCTGAACACAAAGTCGGGATCGATATTTGTACGGATGTCTCCATCTCGGTCGACGGCAACGATCGTACACCCGGTCTGCGCGCGCACGCCCGCCTCTGCAATTGAGCGGTCAACGAGCCCCTCGACCGTCATCCGGACGATCTTGATTTGTTGATCGAGTGAGAGTACCTCTTCTTGGAGGATCGTCGACGCCAACATTCGCCCGCTAACAGTCGCCAAATCTAGCACGTAATCGGCGCCTGCCCGGTAGAGTTTTTCTACACTTTCGGTCTCGTTCGCTCGGACGACGATGTCGACATCCGGATCGAGTTGCCTGATGACGAGCGTCCCAAAGATGGCGTCCGTATCATCGTACACGGCAATGACTACCGTACTGACGCCATCGAGTCCGGCATCCCCAAGTGTGTCTTCGTCGGTTACGTCTCCAACAATGTCGACGTCGGGTTTGTCCTGAAGATCCAGAACCCGGGTGGGGAGCCCGGTCTCGGCGATCGCCTGGTGGACTGTCGAGCCAACCTCTCCATAGCCCGCGATCAGAATGGGTCCACTGCGGACCGCTCGCTCATCCGTCAATGTCATCTCTTTGAGCGCTTCCAACTGCTCCTGTTCGCCAGCGACGAGGAGGACTGTTCGTTCGTCGATCAGTGTTTCGGGTGATGGCGGACTAACGAACTCTCCCCGGAACCACGCGCCGATTATATTGACACCCGTCCGTTCCCGAATCTGGCTGTCGCCGATAGAGGTGCCCACGAGTTCCGCGCCACTCTGGACGGGGAGTTCGACGATCTCGAAGTCGTCGCCGATCTGGACAGCGTCGCCGACCTCTGCGGAGATAGCCATGGCGGCTTTGTTCGCGAGACTCTCGCCGATGAGCGATCGTGGGGTGAAGACGTGATCGGCGCCGGCATACCGGTGATAGTCCGCGACGGCTGGATCCTCTGCAAAGGTGATCAGTTGTAAATCGCCGTCCGATCGCAGTTGGCTCGCTGCCAGCGCGACCGAGGCGTTCGTCTCGTCGTCGATGTCGACGACCAGCGCCCGAGCGTGTTGTAGTCGGGCACCGCGAAGGGTATCAAGCACCTCAGGGTCGCCGTGAATTACTGGGACGTCGTTGTCGTAGAGCTCGACGGCTTGATCGCGATCCGCTTCCACGACGACGTACGGAACATTTAGCACCGAGAGCTCCTCCGTCAAGCTCGCGTTGGGTCCCGTCCACGAGCAGATCACGACGTGCTCGGTGAGGTGGTCAATCGCTCTCGGGGGTGTCGTGGAGATACGTTCCTCCAACCACGGTGCGACGAACAACGGGAGTGCCATAAAGATGAAAAAGACCCCCGTGAACTGCATCGAAACGACGAGTGCAACGAGGTGGGGCGTAGTCCAAGTGTTCGCGTCTTCGCCGAACCCGGTCGTCGTGAACGTTTCGACGACGACCAACAGTGATTCCCAGAGCGTCCGGCTAGTTCCCTCGAAGGTTCCCATCGCCCAGCTATAACTGACCGTATAGAGGAAGATCACGAGAACGAATGCGCCGAGATAGCCGAGCAACCGGCGCTGGCGACGGTGCATGGGACTGGGTCGGGTTGGCCCTGGGTAAAACGTTCGAACCGGGGGTTTGTCCGCTGGTCTCTAGGAAAGGTTCTCCGGTCGCCATACGGCGAGTGGCCGACCGCTGTTGGCCAACGACCCCCACCTGACCCTCACTGCGCCGCCGGTTTGGTACGAGCAGGACGTCAGAGCTGGTGCTCTGGACGCTCGGGGCGTTACCTTTCCAGGAATCCCGTTTGTGATCATCGGCACCAATCCTGACGTCTCCTGGGGGCTGACGAACGTTGGTGCCGACGTCACCGACGTCTACAGCTACGAGTGGCGTAATGGCGAGTATTGGTACGGTGGCCGGTGGCGCTCGCCGACGACACACGTCGAAACTGTTCCGGTTGCAGACGGGCCTGACGAACAGGTGACTGTCCGTCGGACCGTCCACGGACCGCTGTTGGAACGTGCTGGCAGGACGGTTGCAGTGGCCTGGACCGGCTTGACGGCCCAAAACCAATCGCTCGCGATCGATCGACTGACACACGCCCGTAATGTCGATGAGGTTCGAGCAGCACTGCGGGCGTTTCACGTCCCCGCACAGAATTTCGTGGCTGCCGAGCGTACGGGGCAGGGCACACTCTACTACCCCGCCGGGCAGTACCCGATCCGACGGGTCGGTGGCGAAGTCGTTTCCGGTGCGCAGGTGTTCAACGGCTCTGCCGGGGCGGGTGAATGGGCCGGCTATACTCCGTATGGGTTCTCGAACTGGTCAGGATTCGTCCCCTTCGAAGACATCCCCCATCTGGATGGCCCCGATGTGGTGGGGACGGCCAACCAGCGGGTCACAGACGATCCGGGTTTTTACATGGGAACGAGCATGGGCTTTGCCGATCCGTATCGGGGTCAGCGACTGTACGATCTTCTCGACGAACGGATCGAGTCAGCCGAGCCGGTCACACCGGCCTTTTTCCGCTCGATGCAGCGAGACGTCCGGTCACTTGCCGCAGCGGGACTGATCCCCCATCTCATGGATGCCACTGACGAACTTGGCCAACGCGAGCGTGCTTATGCTGAGACACTCACCGATTGGAATTACGAGATGGAGCCCGAATCGAGGGCAGCGCTGATCTTTGCTCGGTGGCGGACCCATTTCAGGGCCGCCACGTTCGAAGACGAGTTCGGCGCCAACGGGCTAGATGCCAGCTATTATCCCAAATACTGGACCCTCCAGCAGTTGCCCCGCGACAGCCCGTGGTTCGACAATCGGACGACTCCAGAGACTGAAACGCGCGAGGATATCGCTGCCAGAGCGATGGGGAGGACGGTCGACGAAATCGAAGCACGGGGTTGGCAAACCTACGGAGATTACAATGTCGCCGATGTCGATCACCCGTTCCCGGTCTCGTTTTTGGATTACCCTGAACGGCCGGTTGCCGGCTCTCCCTTTACCCTTCGAAATTATCGTGTGCCTGACGGTGGCCAGGCGATCGGAAGCAGTTGGCGACAGATCGTCGGTTCGACCGTCGCAGAAGGCATCTTGCCTGGGGGCAATTCCGGTCGATACTTTTCCCCGCACTACGCCGATCAGTTCACGCGATGGCTTCACGGTAAATACAAATCTCTCGATTCAGCTTCCGGCCAGACAGTCATCACCTTCGTGGAGGAAGCCGAATGAGGCCGTCTTTTCGTCAGCGAGTACGCCACGGGCGGTCGGGTGAGGTAATCCTCATTCTGGCGGTCGTCGTGGGTCTCGCCGTCTCGACGCGTCACTGGGTGGGACTCGTGTTGGGTGGAGCACTGGTCGGATTGGTAGCCCCTTCGATGCGGCGTGCATTCGTTCTCGGCTTGTATTACGGCTTCATCGTGCTCGGCGCCTTCGCGATCGCCCTCGCACTGGCCGGGGGGCTGGCGAAGTATCTGGCGATGGGCCAAGTCTTCGTCTTGAGTCTCGCACTCGCAGTCGGTTTGGCGCCATTGGGCGCCCTCGCTTCCCGGGGCTTGTCCTGACAGACGCGGGGCTTTTCTCTCCCTGTACTCTTGCTGTGCACAATGGGACTCAAGGGTGCGATCGTGGATCTCGACGGCACCATCTATCGTGGAAAGGAGACGATACCCGGTGCTCGAGACGGAATCGCGACGTTGCGGGCTGCAGGGCTAGATCTGCTCTTTTGTTCGAACAATCCCACACGGGCCGGCCAGCGGTACGTGTCCATTTTGGATCACCACGACATCGATGCCGAACCGACGGACGTCCTGACTGCTGGGGACGTTACGACTGCGTACTTAGCGGCCGAACACGCCGAAGATGCGATCACGGTCGTTGGATCGGACGGATTTCGCTCCCAACTCAAGGACGCCGATCTCGAATTGACGAACGACCCGTCCGAAACGGACGTCTTCGTCGGATCATGGACCCGCGAGTTTGACTATGGCGACATGGAACTGGCGCTTCAGGCCATTGACGACGAAACCGTCTTTCTCGGGACGGATCCAGATCGGACTGTTCCCGGTCCCGATGGGGAGATCCCCGGTTCGGGTGCCGTATTACGTGCGTTAGCCGGCGCAACCGGCCGCGACCCCGATCGGATACTCGGGAAACCATCAGCTGTGGCGCGTGCGACGGCGCTGGACCGGTTGGGGATAGCGCCCGAGGAGTGTCTAGTGATTGGCGATAGGCCGGATACAGATCTGGCACTGGGTGCGGATGTCGGCATGACGACCGCCCTGGTGTTGTCCGGCGTGACCACTCCTGACGCAGTCGGGAACGCGTCGGTTGAACCCACGCACGTTCTCGATTCCCTCGGCGATGTCGGGCGAATTTTGGACTAACATTGGCTCACGGTGGCGTTAGTCGGAAGACGGCACCAGTCGAACCACCGACGTCGGCGCGTTCGGTCGTACAGACAAGAATCTCTCCGTCGGGTTGCTGGCCGAAGCCGAGGACGTTCGTCCCCATCGCGTCGTTCGTCACCGGAATTACGTTAGTTGGCCATAACCCGGTCTCCCGAGGTCGGGCGGCGAACAGCCGTCCCTTGGCCTGCCAATCGGCAAACAGATACGCCCCATCGAAGGCCGGTAGGCTGGTGCCATGGTACAGGTATCCACCGACGATTGCGAGCCCGCTGAGTGTTCCCCCGGTGTGGCTGTACTCGACGACTGGCGGACGCAACCGTTCGCCGTCAGGTGTGACGGTAGGGCATTCCTGGCGGCGAAAGCAGTGGGTCCCTTCGTACACGTTCCAGCCGTAATTGCCGCCTCGCTGGACTACGTTGAGCTCTTCCCACCGGTTCTGGCCCACGTCGGCTGCGAGTAGACGTCCGTCCGGGGTAAAGCTCATCCGCCATGGATTCCGGAGACCCCACGCAAAGTGCTCCGGACGGCCCGCTCGGTCGACGAGGGGATTCTCTGGCGGTATCCCGTACGGCCGATCCTCGTCGACAGTGTCGACGTCGATCCGGAGGATGCTTCCGAGCAAGTTTTCGGTGATGTCTTGCCCGTTTCCCCCGGCGAGAGCATACCAGTCGGACGCGTGCCCAGGGCCGCGATCGTTGGCGGCCCCACCGTCGCCGACAGACACGTACAGATACCCGTCCGGTCCGAAACAGATCGCCCCGCCATTGTGGTTTGACTGTGGCTCAGGAATTTCGAGAACCGTCCGCTCGCTTTCCGACTCTACAGTGTCCGCTGTGGGATCGGCACGAAACTCCGAGAGGACGAACGTGTGATCGTAGCTGTCCGGTGTCCCGGATCGGGGCGGCGCACTGTAGCGGACGTACAACTGCCCGTTGTCAGAAAACTCCGGGTGAAAGGCGAGACCGAGAAGCCCCCGTTCTTCGTAGCCCGAGAGTTCAACTATTCGATCGCGGATGTCGAGATACGGCCAAGTTTCGCCGTCCCGATGGAGGTAGACGATTCCACGTTGATCCACGATAAAGTATCGACCAGGCTCCGGGATTTCCACACCGACGGGGGAGGTGAACCCATTGGCAACCAGTTCGGCACCGAGGGTGCGGCCGGCCAATCCAGAGTCTCCAGGCGTGGCAGTTGGCCGATCGGTGGAGTCCGTCTGCGTTCCCTCGGGGGCAGACACACACCCGGCCAGCGGAAGGGAGAGTGTGGCAAGTCCCTGTAATAACCGCCGTCGGGTATGTCGCTGGGGCATACGGGTGGCCTGGTTCCGGATCCGTTAAGGGATATCGAAACTGGGTGTACTTGGTGTGGTTGAGGGTCTCGACCGGACGCTGCCCCGAGACGTTCGGTTGGTTTCCGGGAAGCAGTCGCTGGCCATACCGCAACTACGGTCTTGCCGGCGACGAGTGCCTCACCGGTGTCATATCTTTGGATAGAATCACAGTCAAACGCGGACGGACGTGTGATTCGGGATCAGCCCGCTTGAACTGGTCGTCCTGTCGAGACGGCGGGGCCACGGTCGGAACGAGTGAACTCTGGTGTGGTACGCTTATGCCCTGATGGGGCTGCCCACGCTGGACAGCCTCCGTCGGCGTGGACACGAATCCTTTTGCCAGACTGTGCGCATTGTCCCCCATGGTCGATAAAGACGACCTGCGCCAACAGATGATCGACGCATTCGAGGGTGCCGACTACCCAATCAACAGCCCGATGGATCTCGTCCCGGCACTCCCGAACGGGCCGAGTACGACGTTTGAATCGGGCGACTTTTCGATGACTGCGATGGAACTCAATACAAAACTCGGCGGCGGTGACTTTCCGTACGACGATGTCGAGTCGTTCGTAGATGACGTTATGACCCAGCTTGAGGAGCAGGACTTTATCTGAGTATGGGTGATCGGCGACTACGATTAAGGGCTGGGCGGCCTTGGGTTGGGTATGGCCGAATCACCGATGACGCGATTTCCCGTCCCGGAGACTGAAGACCTGCCTTCCGACGTCCGCGACCGCATCGAAGCGGAGACCGAGGAGGCGGGCTTCACGCCAAACGTATTCTCTGCGTTGGCGTACAAGCCAGCCCAATTTCGGGCATTTTTCGCCTATTACGACGCCTTACACGAGACCGGTGCCCTGGCCCCCGAAGAAATCGAAATGGTGATCGTCGCTGTGAGTGGGGCCAACGACTGTCTGTACTGTGTAGTCGCTCACGGCGCTTTACTCCGAATCTATACCGAAGATCCCCATTTAGCTGAACAACTGACAACAAATCACCGGACAGCAGACGTTTCTGCGGCCCATCGGGCTATGTGTGACGTGGCTGTTAAGCTGACCGAAGACCCTGCAGCTGTGACCGAAGCAGACCTCGACCGACTGCGTGAACATGGCTTCTCCGACGAAGAGATCTGGGACATCGGTGCAACCGCGGCGTTGTTCAACCTCTCGAATCGACTCGCGCACTTCGTGGACATGCGGCCCAACGAGGAATTCTATACGATCGGACGGTGAGCGGACTGCAGCCCAACGTCGCCCACTCTAGAGACCGGGAGGTTGTGGCGACCGTTCACCACGGCGTTTCGTCTCGGTCGTCGAAATGCCGGTAGCGGCGATCGATCGAATCGATCAACTCGATATCCTCGTCATCGAGTTCGAGGTCGAGTGCTCCGAGGTTATCGGCGAGGTGGTCACGATTCGTCGCCTTCGGAATGGCCCCGACATTGTCGTGTGAAAACAGCCAGGCGAGACAGACCTGGGCCTGTGAAACCCCATGTTTCTCCGCCACGTCTACGATCTGCTCCGTCCCGAACACCTCCGTCCGGCAAAAGGGTGCGTAGCCCACCAATCGGTAGTCGTGTTCCCGGGCGGAGCGAACGTGGTCCGGCCGCGGTGGCAAGAAGGGGTGCATCTCGACCTGGTTTGCGACCATCGGCGCGTCGAGAATGTCGATGGCTTCCTCTGCCATTGGGGCCGAAAAGTTACTCACGCCAGCGTACCGGATTTTTCCCTGGTCGTAAAGTTCGTTGAACGCCGGAAGGGTATCCTCGGGGTCGTAATCGCCGACCGGCCAGTGAACGTAGAGGAGGTCGATCGTGTCGAGGCCCAACTTTTTTAGGCTCGTTTCCGTGCTCGAAATGACGTTGTCGTAGGCGTTTTCGGTCTCGTCGATTTTGGTGGCAACCAGAACATCTTCACGGGGGACATCGGCCCGTCGTACGCCTTCGCCCACTTCTTCCTCGTTGCCATACATCTGCGCGGAGTCGATGTGTCGATAGCCCAGTTCGATGGCTGTTTCGACGCTCTCTGCGACTTGGTCGTTGTGGACCGTCCCGAGACCTATCTGTGGTACTTCCAAAGCCATGGGCTTACGGGGTCCACCCGGACACATAATACTTCTCAGTCATTCTCGGTGTTCGGCGGAGACGACTGTTGGGGATACGCATTCAATCGATCCAGTGTGCCTCATCCGGTGTCGTCTCGAACGCGACTTCGCGAACGAACGAAAGGGATTTTTCTAGCCCCTCTTTGGCCGACAGCAGTGCATCCTCGTGCTCGACGGAGATGGTTCCCTCGTAGCCGATGGTCCTGAGTGTCGATACCACCTCGCGCCAGTGGTCTTCCCCGTGGCCGTATCCGAGTGTTCTGAACAACCACGACCGATCAGCCTCCTCCGCGTATGACGTCGTATCGAGGACGCCCTTCTCCCGGACGTGCCGATCCCGGATTTCGGTGTCTTTGGCGTGAATGTGATGGATGGCGTCGTGTTCTCCGAGGACTCGAATAGCCTCGGGGATGGAGATGCCCTGCCAATACAGGTGTGAGGGATCCAAATTCGCGCCGATGTATTCGTTGGTCGCCCCACGTACGCGAAGCAATGTCTGGGGTTCGTAGACCAGCATATTGGGATGCATTTCGATAGCCACACGTACGTCGTGCGTGGCCGCGTGGTCGGCGATTTCGTTCCAGTACTCCACCCCGACCTCCCACTGATACTCGAGTGCATCGAGTTGCTCTGGGGGCCACGGCGCCGTGATCCAGTTGGGAACGTCGTCGGTCGGGCTTCCGGCCGGGAGCCCTGACATACACGTGACGGTATCGACGTCGAGTTGCCCGGCGAGCGTGATCGCCTCGCGCAGTTCTCGATCGGTCTTGGTTTGCCGGTCGTCGTCGGGATGCAGCGGATTATTGTGCGTCGATAGCGCACTCACGTCCATCCCGTAGGACTCGAGTAGCTCCCACAACCGGCGTTGTTCGGCCGGGTCGTCGAGATATCTATCACGAGGGAGGTGATTGTCACTGTGAACGCCTCCGCAGGCGAGTTCCAGGAGATCGACGTCCAAGGTATCGAGGTACGCACAGACGTCTTCAAGCGGTTCGTCGGCCAGCGCCACCGTGTTGACCCCGATTTCCATGGACGGAGTGCGCTGGTTGGATTAATAAACGCCGTGGCTCGTCTCACTTGGTCCGCATTCGTGGGACTGCTCACCCTCGTCTGGGTTGTTCGTCGTTCCTGCCCCAACAAACGATTTAGTCCCGATACTCTTTTAACATTAGATGGATCTAATAATTAGTATGCTATCTCCCCAAATGGAAGATTACCTCAAAACAATCTATTCGCTACAACGCCAGGGCGATGGGCCTGTGTCGACATCGGCTATCGCTGAAACGCTGGACGTGACGCCACCGACGGCGACCAGTATGATGGAAACGCTCGCGGATCGAGAGTTAGTGGATCGGGAAAAGTACAAAGGAGTTCGACTTACCCAAGAGGGTGAGACGGTCGCGCTCGAAATCCTGCGACACCACCGCCTCCTCGAGACCTACCTCTCGGAACAGCTCGGGTACAGTTGGTCGGACGTCCACGAAGAAGCTGACAGGTTGGAACACCACATTAGCGAGGAGTTCGAATCTCGAGTGGCCGCCATCTTGGGGGATCCGGAAGTCGATCCCCATGGTGACCCCATTCCTCGGGACACGCTCGATCCGGTCGACGAGATTGTAGGGGTTCATCTCGGGACCCTGACCGAGGGAGACGTGGTCGAGATCCGACGGGTTCGCGACCGCGACCCCGAGGAATTGGCCTACTTGGAAGATATTGGACTGACACCGGGAACGGAACTTCGGGTCATCGAGGTCACACCAATCGGGCTGTTTACCGTACGACTCGAGTCCGGCGAGGAGGTCTCGCTGCCCGACTCGATAGCCGACACCATCACCGTCATCCCTGCAGACGAACCGGATGACGCGGCCGCGGAGGTCTAGCGTCGTGACCGACCGTTCACCTGCCGGCGATCGGGACGACGCCGCCCGGCTGACGGGTCGGCTGGCCGAGCGGCTGTCGACGGCCATCGAACCAGATGCCCGTCTCAGTCGTCGCGCCGTTCTCGGCGGATTGGGGATGGCAGGTGCCGGTGCTCTGGGTGTGATCGGTGGTGCGAGTGCAGACGGTGAAGCAGCCACCGATCACGAACACAGTTCCCATGGCAACTTCGGTGCGGTCGGCGAATACGATGGGGTTGCCTTCGATCCCCATGCCTATCTTCGAGCATTTAACACGGGATACGAGAGCCAACAAGGAGTCGTGGACGGCCAGAATGGGATCGATCAACGGGTCTACGAGCGCGACGATGGGGAAGGCGGAACCGAGCGGGTCCGGGAGTTTGAACTCACAGCAACCCTTCGAACAATCACGATAGCGCCGGGCGTGACTTTCCCCGCCTGGACCTACAACGGCCAGGTCCCCGGTCCGACACTGCGGGTGACCGAGGGTGACGTTATCCGGGTAAAGTTCGCAAACGCCCAACGCCACGCCCACACGATTCACCCCCATCTCAAAAATCTGGACCCCCGGATGGACGGGATTCCACAAACCGGGCCCGGCGTCATCGACCAAGGCGACTCGTACGTCTACGAGTGGCAGGCGAAACCGGCCGGCGTCCACTTCTATCACTGTCACTCTTTGCCCCTCAAAGAACACATCCACCGTGGTCTGTATGGGGTCATGATCGTCGATCCGGATCCAGAACGGGTCCGGGAACGGCCCCGGGACTACGTTTCGTATCCCGGGCCGATCGACGACGCTCTCGTCGACGACCTCGTTGAGCGGGCGGCTCTGCGAAATCACGAGTACCGTGCCGACGAGGTCGACGAGATGGTGATGGTCATGAACGGATTCGATACGAACTTCGACGGCGACAACGAGGTGTATGCCGCGAACACGCAGGCATTTTGCTACGGGGTCGGCGGGACGGACGGGTACGGTTCGTGGTGGCCCAGCGAAAACGGAACGATTGCCCCGATCAGTATCGATCAGGGCCAACGCCAGCGGATCTACCTCGTAAATACGATCGAATTCGACCTCATCAACTCGTTCCACACTCACTCGCAGTTCTTCGACTACTACGATCACGGAACGACGCTGTATCCCACACACAAGACCGTCGACACGATCATGCAGTGCCAGGCACAGCGGGGGATAATCGAACTGGACTACAGTGATCATCAGCCGGGGCTGTACATGTTTCACGCCCACCAGTCCGAGTTCGCAGAACTGGGCTGGATGAGTTTCTTCGAGGTGGGCAAATGACGCCTGAACCGGACGGCGGTGTCACCCAAAGCCCGAGCGGGCGGTTCGACGGAATCGAGCTGCGGGATGTGGCGCTTGCGGTACTGCCCATCGTCCTCCTCGTTGTGATGGTCAGTGTGCTCGTATTCTTTCCACCGTTTGGTGGCCTTTCCTCCGGAGAGGCACTCCCGGACGTCAGTGTCTCCCACGTCACGCTTCCAAACGACGAGACGATCGTCCTCCACGTCACCAATAATGGCCCCGACGCGGTGAGCATCCAGCAAGTCCTCGTCAACGATGCCTACTGGGACTTCACCGTCGCTGGCGGGCAGTCGTTGGCACCACTTGAATCGAGCACGGTCACGATCCCGTACCACTGGACACCGGGCTGGGATCTGGAAACCGCGCTCGTGCTAGAGTCCGGCGCAACCGTTCACCACACGATCATCGCTCCCCAGCCGTCGCCGGTCATCGACGTCAGTGTCCTCGGGCAACTCGCGCTGGTTGGCATCTTCGTCGGCGTCATTCCCGTGATCCTCGGGATGTGCTGGTACCCCGGGATGCGACGGTTGCCCCGTCGGTGGCTGCACGCCGTCCTCGCGCTCTCGATGGGCGTGTTGACGTTTCTGGCCTTCGATGCCGGGTTCGAGGCGTTCACCTTAGCTGCCGACATCCCCGGTGCGTTCGACGGTCGATTGGTCGCCGTCCTCGGGGTGATCGGGACACTCCTGTTGGTGCAGGCCACTTCTGACTGGCTGACTGGGGATGGCGTCTCCCGCCTCGGCCTCGCGTACATGGTCGCCCTGGGAATCGGCTTGCACAATCTGGCCGAGGGGCTCGCGATTGGGAGTTCGTTCGCCCTCGGTCGCGTCTCATTGGGTGCCTTTCTCGTTATCGGATTCATGATCCACAACGTGACCGAGGGCCCGGCGATCGTCGCCCCATTGGCAGATACCGAACGCCCCTCCCTCCTTCACCTGAGTGCGTTAGGGGTCATCGCTGGGGCACCAGTTATCGTGGGTGGCTGGATCGGAAGCGCCGCGTATTCCCCACTACTGGGTACCCTGTTCCTGGCCGCAGGTGTCGGGGCGATTCTCCAGGTAGACTGGGAACTCGCGTCGCTCATTCGGCGGGAGGGAACCCTCACGGGGCCACTGATACTCGGGGCGTTTCTCGTGGGACTCGTCGTAATGTACGCGACGGATCTCCTCGTGGCGTTGTGAGAGAAAAGGGTTTCCTGCCACCCCTCCTGGAAGCGGTATGCGCGGGTTGGACGAAACCGATCGGGAGATACTCTCGCTCCTCCTGGAAGACGGGCGACGGCCCTACAGCGAGATCGCCGAGGCAGTGGACCTTTCTGCACCAGCAGTGTCCGATCGTGTCGAACGCCTACAGGATATTGGCCTACTTCGACGATTTACGATCGATTTGGATCGGTCGATGTTACGTGAGGGGCTCGACGCCCTCGTTGTGATCACCGCTCGTCCGGGCGCTGGCACTACCGTAGCAGCAGCACTCCGGGAGGATTCCGCGGTCGAATACGTCTTCCGGACCGCAGACGACCGCGTCGTCAGTACGGTCACGCTGCCACCGGAGGAGATCCCCGCACTTCTAGCTGACACCGGCGCCCTGGACGCCGCAACCGATTACGACGTCAGAGTCATCGCATCGGCCTCGTGGTCGCCAACACTCGCTGACGCAGAACTCGCACCAGCATGCGCGGAGTGTGGAAACACGGTGACAGCGGAGGGTGAGACGGAAACACTCGACGGGGAATCCTATCACTTTTGCTGTGCATCCTGCCGGGACCAGTTCGTGACTCAGTACGAAAATCTCAGTGAGGGAGCCTGACCATTCTTGAGTTGAGTGTCGGCAGGAGCATCTCGTAGAGTAGCCGTCCGAGGATGATGCGGCGCTTTTGGGACACGATCGGTAAATGCACGAACCAAACGCTGCCGGTGTGTAGTTGACTCGTAGTGATCGCGGTGCAGACTGCGTAGTCACTCCCTCTATTCCTTAGAATACATAGTTTCAGTCAATCATTCCCTTATATTCCAAGAATAGGCATCTATTTTACGTCGAAAAGTAAGCGACAAACCGCTTGAACGTGGCTCCCCTAGGACCCGATAGCATGAGCCAGCGGACAACCCATCTGGATCTCCAGGGAATGACCTGTGCGAACTGCGCTCGGACGATTGGGGATCGCGTTGGCGACCTAGACGGCGTCGAATCGGTCGATGCCAATTTCGCGACCGACGAGGGCCGCGTAGTCTACGATCCCGATCGAGTCGCTCTGGGAGATATTTATGACGCTATCGAAGAGGCGGGATACGGAGCAGCCACCGAAACAGCCTCCATCGCCATCACGGACATGTCGTGTGCGGACTGTGCTGACACGATCGAAGATCGACTGCTGTCGACGCAGGGGGTGATCGAAGCGAGCGTGAACGTTGCGACGGACGAGGCGTCTGTCACGTACAATCCTGTCGATACCAGTCTGACGGACCTTCGTGACGCAATCAGAGAAGCCGGCTATTCACCCGTCGAGACGGACGAGGAAGCGACATCTGATGCCGAGCGCCGCGACCTCGCCCGACAAGCAGAGCAGCGAAAACAACTGTATCTGACACTATTCGGAGCGGCCCTTGCGCTGCCACTGCTGGTCGTCCTCGTCGATACGATTGTCTTCGGTGGCGAATACGTCCCGGCAACCATCGGGGGAGTTGAGATCGGGTGGTTCGAACTACTCCTCGCAACCCCGGTTCAGGTTGTCTTGGGCTGGCCGTTTTACCGGAGTGCGGCCAACGCCCTCGTTCGGAATCGCACCGCGAATATGGACGTACTGATCGCGCTGGGCTCGACCACTGCGTACGTCTACTCGGTGGGTGTCCTTCTCAATCTGGTCGCCAGTGAAGGTCTGTACTTCGACACAGCTGCGCTGATCCTCGTCTTCATCACGCTCGGGAACTATCTGGAAGCCCGCTCGAAGGGCCAGGCAGGCGATGCCCTGCGCGAATTACTCGAGATGGAGGCCGATACGGCAACAATCATTGAGGACGACGGCTCAGAACGCGAGGTTCCCGTCGACGAAATCGAGGTCGGAGACCGGCTGAAAGTGCGACCTGGGGAACAGATACCTACCGACGGTACTGTCGTCGAAGGCCAAAGCGCGGTCGACGAGTCGATGATTACGGGCGAATCCGTCCCGGTCGAGAAAGGTGAAGGAGACGAAGTCGTTGGATCGACCATCAACGAAAACGGTGTCCTCGTAATTGAAGCGACCAAAGTTGGCTCGGATACGGCGCTGCAACAGATCGTTCGGACGGTCAAATCGGCCCAAAGTCGCCAGCCCGAGATTCAAAATCTAGCCGATCGCATCTCAGCCTACTTCGTCCCGGCTGTCATCGTCAATGCACTGGTCTGGGGCGTTCTGTGGTATCTCTTTCCTGGGGCGATCGCCGGGTTCATCTCCAGCCTACCGCTGTGGGGACTCGTGGCAGGCGGTCCCGCAGCGTTGTCAGCATTCGAATTCTCCATCATCGTCTTCGCCTCGGCAGTCCTGATCGCCTGCCCCTGTGCCTTGGGCCTTGCGACGCCGGCGGCGACCATGGTTGGGACTGCAATCGGTGCTCGCAACGGTGTTCTGTTCAAGGGAGGCGACATTCTGGAACGGGCGAAAGATGTCGATACGGTGGTCTTCGACAAGACTGGGACCCTCACGACCGGAGAAATGCGCCTCACCGATATCGTCGAGATCGAATCGAATTCGTCAGAATCGACAGCGACTGATGGCGGACAGACCTTTGCGCAGGAATCGCTCGACGAAGACGACGTGTTGCGCTTCGCTGCCAGTGCAGAATCGGGGAGTGAACACCCACTCGGGGAAGCCATCGTGACTGGCGCCCACGAGCGTAATCTGGATGTCGTCGACCCGGAGGAGTTCGAGAACGTCCCGGGACAGGGTGTGCGGGCGACCGTCGAGGGTCGGGAGGTTTTGGTCGGAAACCGACGGCTCCTTTCGGAGGCTGGAATCGATCCAGCCCCCGCCGCCGAGCACATGGAGCGTCTCGAACGTGAAGGGAAGACGGCGATGCTGGTCGCCATCGATGGAGTCGTTGCTGGCGTAGTTGCCGACGCGGACACAATCAAGGACGGAGCCGCGGAGGCCGTGACGGCACTGTCCCAACGGGGACTCGAGGTCATGATGCTCACTGGCGACAACGAACGAACGGCACATGCGGTCGCCGAGGAGATCGGGATACCAACGGAGAACGTCCGGGCAGAGGTACTCCCGGAGGACAAGTCCGACGCCGTCGAATCCATCCAATCGGCCGGTCGACGGGCGATGATGGTCGGCGACGGTGTCAACGACGCGCCGGCTTTGGCCGTCGCCTCAGTGGGGTGTGCGATCGGCTCGGGGACGGACGTCGCCATTGAGGCGGCAGACGTCACGTTGATGCGAGACGACCCGACCGATGTCCTCAAGGCGATCCGCATTTCTGAAGGGACGCTCGCCAAAATCAAACAAAATCTCTTCTGGGCACTGGGATACAATACCGCGATGATCCCGCTGGCCTCCATTGGGCTACTCCAGCCTGTGTTGGCGGCTGTGGCGATGGCCTTCTCGAGCGTGTCTGTCCTAGGGAATAGCCTCCTGTTCCGGCGATACACGCCGGACCACGACTACCGATTGTTGGACCGGATTCGTCCCTGAATGTCGCACGATCCGTTCGCGGCTAACTGATACTCAAAGGGTTCTACAGTCTGCTTCTCTGTCTGACCTGCCCTTTCACTATCTCCCGGTGGGTCAGTCCTGCGACGTCCCGGAATTGTACTCCTCGTCGATCGGATCTTCGATATCACCCATCACCGACTCCAACAAGTCAGTGACCGTAACCATCCCGACAACCGCACCGTCTTCCAGCACGAGCGCGAGTTCCTGGTGTTCGGCTTGGAACTGATCGATGGCGTCACTGACATCGACATCCGGTGACAGGGTCATCGGGGGCGCGGCCAGCTCCAAAAGATCGATCTCGCCCTCGGCTAACTCCTCACGGTGTCTGGTCAATATCGGAGTGTATACGATCCCTTTGAAGTCAGTCAGTTCGGTACCGACGAGTGGATATCTAGTATGGGGGCGCTCGGCCATTCGTTCGAGATTTGCTGCCATATCGATATCGGTCGAAAGGGCGACGATATCGTCCGCCGGCACCATCACGTCCCGGATCGACTGTTCACCGATTGCCAGTGCGTTCATTACCTCCTCACGTCGTTCTTCGGTGAGGTCTCCTTCGTCCAGGACCGACCCGAGTCGGTTTCGAAGGTCGGCTCGGGACTCGATGACGTCCGCTTCGGTCTCTAACCAGGCACCCGTCATCTCGATTCCGAACAGGCGAAGGGTCAGCTTGGCGACCCAGTCGCCGAGTTTGATTACCGGTGTAATTGCGAAATGGAACCAGTACAACGGCGTTGCACCGTACCGACAGACCATTTGAGATCGTTCGACCCCCAGGTACGTCGGCGTCTGTTCTCCGTGGGTCAGATGAACGAGATTTATGATGAGAAAGGCAAGGATGCCGCCGGCTCCGATTGCGGCTAACGTGGTGTTTTCGAACAGCGGTTCGAAGATGGCTGCGAGGGCCGGTTCGGCGATAATCCCGACTGCGATGCTCGATGCCGTTATCCCGACCTGACACGTCGTGAGATAGAGTTCGAGATTATGTGTCATCTCCCAGGCCCGTTCGAGGGCTGGATGGCCGTCGCCCACGAATTCGTCTTCGGTAAATTGACGGGCCCGGGTGAGCGCGAACTCGATAGCCACGAAGAAGGCGTTGGCCAAGATCAGTAACACCCCAACGATGAGCCGGAGGCCGAGTTCGAGCGGATCCATCACCACATAGATCGGTTTCGAGGAGTGATGTATCCGGCGGAATAGGGTCTCCAACACGACGATCTACAGGTTTCCGAGCACGAGTCCAGAGTCAGACCACTCCAACGTCCCGGGTGGCGGCGGTACTCTCTTCGTTTGTTTTGGGTTGCCTAAAAATCGAAACTCCTTTCAATATTTAGGGTAGCCTAAAATATATGGTTCAAGAGCCACAATCGGACGAGACGCCCTCACGACGAAAATTTTTGGCGAGAACTGGCGGAATTTTCATGGGAGGCGCTGTAGCCGGCTGTACAGGGAGCGCTGATCCAGAGACCACCTCGTCGCCGACAGCGACACTTACCAACACTCCAACGACTACCGGCGATTCTGGGCAGCCAACACCGACCACGCAATCGAACGGGAACGAGAATGCAACTCCGTACTCAGTGTCGATCGAACCGGTCGGTGAAGTAGAATTCGAGCGAGTTCCGGAGACGTGGGTTGCAAACAACGGTAGTTGGGCAGATATGGGTATCGCCCTCGGTCTAGAGCCGCCAGAAGGACTCTGGCTGACAAATCGGTATCACACGCACTACTACGACGAGATACCTGGACTGTCCGTTGATACCTCAGAGATGGTCTCGCTGTACCAGGACGGTGTGAGCAAGGAGTTGTTCTATGACATAAATGCCGATGTCCACGTAATGGATCCGAATTTCTTGATGAATCGGTTCAAGGGGTGGGAACGAAGCGACGTTGACGAGATCGTCCAGCAAGTCGGCCCGCTCTTCGGTAACTGCAGTTATGCTCAACACTACCCCTGGCACCAGGAGTATCGCTATTATACGTTGTACGAGGCGTTTCAGAAGCTTGCACAAGTGTTCAAGCGCGAAGACCGATACCAGGCATTCGAGCAACTGCATGCAGAATTCGAGTCCAATCTTGCGCCGGTCGTTCCCGGCCCTGCGGAACGGCCATCGGTCGCCGTCCTCTGGGGAGTCGGTGAGCAACCGGAGTCGTTCTATCCCTATATCATCGGTGAAGGCACCGGATTCAAACACTTACGGCAGTTGGGCGTTCGCGATGCACTTGCCAATACCGACATCAAGGATTTCCACGGTAGTCGTGCTGCCATCGACCTCGAAACGTTGCTAAAGGTCGACCCCCCTGTCATCCTCCTTCGCGGGTACGAGACGATGAGTTCATCATCGTTCCAGGATACCGTCGTCGCTGGCCTCGAAAACCACGATATTGCGAGCACCCTCACCGCTGTCAAGAATGGAGCAGTGTACCGGGCAGGCGGCCTCTATCAAGGTCCAATTACGTACATGGTATTGACAGAACGTACTGCCAGCCAGTTGTACGATTACGACGGTGAGTTGTTCGATCGTGACCGAGTTGTCGAGATTGTAAATGGGAATCTCTGATAATGTCGACGGCTGCCGACTCGGACTTTGACCGCGACGTAATAATCGTCGGTGGCGGCCCGACTGGAGGGGCCGCCGGGGTATTCACTGGTCGGTATGGATTCGACACAGCGGTCTTCGATTGTGGGCCCGCTGCCCTTCCTCGGTGTGCGTTCTTGGAGAACTACCTTGGATTTCCCGGGGGAATCGATATCGAGACGTATCACGACCTCGTTCACGCCCACCTCCGTGAGTCAGGGTGTGAACT
>CAZKGF010000008.1:10130-24263 GCA_964552115.1 uncultured Halobacteriales archaeon | reverse complement strand
GTTTCGCCCGCAGGGCTCTGGCTCACGTCCGGACCTCCGTGGAACCGTGCAGTTCTGAGAGATACCGTAACTGTTCCTCGAGCCGGTGAGGCATCTCGCTATAGACGTGTTCGAACATATCTTGGAGGCTGGGCCGTTCGTGAGACTCCGCCCGATCGATGGCGTCGTCCACTCGGTCGGTGACAGCCGATTCGATCGTGGCAATCCGCTCGTCATCCAGCAGGCCTCTGTCGCGGATGAACCGTTCCATCAGATGAATCGAATCCTTCCGCTTCCACTCCTCAACCTCGACGTCCGAGCGATACAGTTCCGGGTCGTCCGCGGTCGTATGGGCGCCGAATCGGTACTGCACCGCCTCGATAAGCGTTGGTCTGGCTCCCCCCTGCGGGTCTCTCGCCTTGTTGACGGCGTCCCGCGTGACGGCATAGACGGCGAGGGGGTCCATCCCGTCGACCTGGACGCCGGTGAATCCGTATGCGTGGGCCTTTTGCGACAGCGTTTTGGCGGCTGTTTGGTCCTCTCGGGGAACGGAGATAGCCCACTGATTGTTGTTGCAGAAATACACTGCCGGGACGTCAAAGACCCCACCGAAGTTTAGGCCCTCGTGAAAGTCTCCCTCGGACGTGGCCCCATCGCCAAAATAACACAGGATAGCCCGGTCATCGTCCTGAAGTTTCGCAGCCCAGGCTGCTCCCGTGGCATGTGGAATCTGCGTGGCAATCGGGACGGCGACCGTGAACATGTTCACGTCTCCCGGTGCGGTATTCCCCGCTTCCGATCCCATCCAGTACAGCAGAACATCCTCGAGTGGCCACCCCCGAATCTCCGCAGCCAAGTGTTCCCGGTAACTCGGGAAGATCCAGTCGTCCCTGCCAAGTGCGTGCGCACTTCCGACCTGGGCCGCCTCCTGGCCGGCCAGGGGTGGGTACGTTCCCAACCGGCCCTGGCGCTGGAGATTGACACACCGGCTGTCGAAGTGACGCCCCAAACGTAGTTCGCGATACATGGCCACCAGTTCGTCATCCGGAATATCAGGCACTGAGGCATCCGGCCGAACCTGGCCATGCTCGTCCAGGACAGCGATTTGTTCGTCAGGGGCGGCCTGGAGGGACGTCACGAGCACCACCGCCACACTGAGCCCGGCATAGAAAATTCGACTCCCGCCATCGCCAAAGACCTTTCCCGGCTGTCGGTTCGGATGGACTCAGGCGTGTCGCCGAGCCTGGGTTCTAGCGGCGTCGAGCGACGCTCCTTCACGTTCGAGTGCGGCAACGAAAAGTTCTCCCGCCCGGTACGACGAGCGAACCAGCGGACCGCTGGCGCAGTACAAAAACCCGAGTTCGTCCTCGGCTACCGCTCGCCACGTCTCGAAAGCGTCCGGATGCACGTAGGTGGAGACACCGAGATGAGACCGGGAGGGCTGGAGGTACTGGCCGAGTGTAACGACATCTACTCCCACTGCCCGCAGGTCCCGGAGTGTTCGATAAATTTCGTGATCGTATTCGCCGACACCCAACATCAATGAGGTCTTCGCATATGCTGTCGACTCGTTGGCAATACGACGCAGCACAGAGAGCGACTGCTCGTATCCTGCCCGACGGTCTCGCACCGGCCACTGCAGCCGCGGAACGGTCTCGACATTGTGAGCGAGAACGTCGGGGCCGGCTTCGATTACTTCGTCGACGAGATCGAGCTCACCCTGGAAATCGGGAATCAGTGCCTCCACCAGAATCCCCGAATCACGGCGTTTGATCTCCCGTATCGTCTCAGCAAAATGGCCGGCGCCCTGGTCAGGAAGATCGTCGCGGTCGACCGATGTTAACACCACATAATCGAGTCCAATGTCCGCAACCGCTCCAGCAACCTCCTGCGGTTCATCTGGATCGGGTGGCTCCATCCCACCTGTCTCCACCGAGCAAAAATTACAGCCGCGCGAACAGCGGTCGCCCAAAAGCATGAAAGTCGCCGTACCGGGGCCGTCACGACCAGACCAACACTCGCCCAGATTCGGGCAATCGGCCTCCTCACAAACAGTATGAAGATTTCGGTCACGGAGCGTTTTCTTGATCTCCGTGAACCGTTCGCCGGCTGGTGGCCTCGTTTCCAACCACGCCGGCTTGCGGGTATGTGCCATTGGTCCAGCCACGCCGGCGGTAGCCAAAAAGTTGGGGTCCGATGGCCTCGAAAGACCCCCGAATGGAGCCCGGCAGTATTCGACCACAGTCTGAGGCTTTAAGTCTCTCCGCCACCGACCCTTCTGGCGATGACCGGCCTCCGCATTGCCCTCCTAAACGCGGCCCACGACGGTGGCCACACGCGCCGCAACTTCCGACGGGAGGTCGATGCCAACCTCGTCGAGTATCAGGTCACCGACCGAGATCTCCCTGTATCAATGGACTTCGATGGCTGTATTATCACCGGATCGCGCGCTTCAGTCTACTGGGAGGAACCGTGGATTACCGACCTGAAAGAGTGGGTCGACGAGGCAATCCAGGCGGGACTCCCCTTTCTCGGTGTCTGCTATGGCCATCAGCTTTTGGCGGACGTTCTGGGTGGCAGCGTAGAGGATATGGGCGAATACGAGATCGGATACCGGACGGTCTCCCACGACGGCGAAAACGCGTTGCTTGCGGGCGTAGACCGAGAGTTCACCGTCTTCACCACACACTCTGATCGAGTCAGTTCACCACCCCCAGGTGCGACGGTCTTCGCACGCAATGACTACGGAATACACGGGTTTCGCGTTGGGGACGTCTTTAGCGTCCAATTCCATCCTGAATACGACACGCAAACGGCGGCAAAGGTCACCCGCGGGAAGGACGATCAACTGTCTCAAGACGAGATCGAACGAGTTCTTGCCGGGATTGACGACGAAACATACCGCGCCGCGTGTGAGCCGAAACAACTGTTCGACAATTTCACCGAATTTGTTCGCCAAGAGTCGGGGCAATCGCGGACCCCGTCGACTCCCGCCGCAGACGATTAACCAGCAAAGAGGCGCACCGCTAGGGGAACCGAAAGCAACAGGCTCAGAACAACGACCGGGCCTGCCTCGATAGCGACGGCCACGTTTACGAAAAGGAGCGCACTAGCCACGAGGATTTTCGTGGTAACTGCCTGCATACCCGACGCTACGCCAATCGAAGGCAAAAGTTTCTCGCACCCCGTTCCAACACGATTCGGTTGCTTCCTCGTCGCCCACAGATCAGGTAAACCGCCCCGTCTCAGTGCCACACTCCGCACAGATCGCGAGCAGCGCGTCCTTGTCGTCGGTAACTGAGAAGGTCTGTGGCGTTTCTTCGTCGCACTCGGGACACTCTCGCATCACCTCCGTCTCCGGCGATTCTCGGGGGGCGCCGATCGCCAGGGCACGGACCGTATCCGTTCCATCATTTCGCCCGAGTTGCCACTCTCCTGGAGCGAACCGACAGAACTCTTCAGGACCGATCTGAACGTCACCTGTCTCCGTTTCGAACGTCGCCGTCCCCTCGATGATGAAAAAGACCTCCTCTTGGGTCGGGTGTCGGTGGTAGCCGGCGCCAAACTGGTCGCCCGGTTCGAGTTCGTAGTAATTCATCGCTACATTCGTCGTCTCGAGTGCATCTCCGATGGGAAGTTTCGCTTCAGCCGGACTGAACAACGAATCGACTGCGGCAAGGGTGACACGGTCCATACCGATTAAATTCCTGGGCGAGCAGTAAAACTGTCCCGTCGGATTTAGTGTGAACGTTTAACCTTGCAAGGAAACTGGATCCCCCCAGTATGGCGAGAGATGGGTCGCCAACTCGCCAAGGGAAGGTTCCGATCGATGAGACGGTCGATCCCCCACAGGGGGTCACAGAGCAGGCGAACATAACCGATCAGCAGGTGTACGAGGAGGCGACAAGTGCCGGTGTCGACTGGTGGAAACGGTCTGCCAGCCTGATCGAGTGGATGGAACCGTTCGAAACCGTCCTCGACGGGGGAGAACCGCCATATCGCTGGTATCACGGTGGGCAGCTCAATGCGTGTGCAAACTGCATCGACCGCCATCTTCCCGAACGGAAGAACCAGGTTGCACTCATCTGGGAGGGACGTCTCGGCGAGCAGCGCAAATACACCTACCGTGAGCTACACCGTGAAGTCCAGGCGGCTGCGGCAGGCCTACGCGAATTAGGTGTGGGAGAAGACGATGTCGTGACCCTCTACATGCCGATGATCCCCGAACTCCCGATCGTGATGTTGGCCTGTGCACGCATCGGGGCGCCCCACAATGTCGTGTTCGCCGGATTCGCGGCCGATGCGCTCGCAGCCCGGATGTGCAGAGCCGATTCGTCGTTTCTAGTCACCTGTGACGGCTATTACCGGCGAGGGCAAGCGGTCACACGGAAGAACAAGGCCGACACGGCGACTGTCTCCATCGACCGATCGGTGACCACTGTGGTCGTGGACCGACTCGGAGAAGCCTTCCAACACAGCCTCGGAGACGACGAGTACGATTATCACGAACTGATCGAGACATACGAGGGAGACACAATTGAGCCGGTTCCACGGGCTGCAACGGACGATCTCTTCCGGATCTACACTTCCGGAACTACCGGGCAACCGAAAGCGGTGACCCATACGACCGGTGGCTACCTATCGTACGTCACCTGGACGTCTCACGCCGTTCTCGATATCAAACCCCGAGACACGTACTGGTGTTCGGCCGATATCGGCTGGATCACCGGTCATTCCTACATCGTCTACGGACCCCTCTCGTTAGGGACTACAACGGTCATGTACGAGGGAGCCCCCGACCATCCGGAAAAAGATCGTATCTGGGAAACCTTAGACCGGCTAGCAGTAGATGTATTTTACACATCGCCGACCGCAATCCGGGCGTTCATGAAGTGGGGGAAAAAGCATCCCCAGCGCCACGACCTCTCGTCACTTCGGCTGCTGGGGAGCGTCGGTGAGCCCATCAATCCGCGCGCCTGGAAGTGGTATTACGAGCACGTGGGCGGTGGAACAGCTGCAATTGTGGATACTTGGTGGCAAACCGAGACCGGTGGTATTCTAATCTCCACGCTCCCGGGTCTGTCACAAATGAAGCCTGGTTCTGCAGGGCCTCCACTTCCTGGGATCAGTGCCACCGTCGTTGACGCTGACGGAACGCCGGCGGCAACCGGCGATGACGGGTATCTGGTGATTGATGAACCCTGGCCAGCAATGCCCCAGGAACTGTGCCGAAACGAAGCGTGGGCCCAGTCGCCCGGGACGGCGGCCCCGCCGCTCGATGGGTTCAAGTGGAGGTATCCGACAGAGGACGGCGCCGTTCGAGACGAGGATGGATTCATCACCATTCTCGGCCGGATGGACGATGTTATCACCGTCTCAGGCTATCGAATCGGGACCTACAACCTCGAATCTGCGATCGTCGAAATTGATGGAATCGCCGAGGCAGCAGTGGTCGAAGGCCCACAACGAGACGACAACCATGGCGTCTTCGTGTATGTGAGCACGGCTGATGATACCGAGCCAGGTCCGGAACTCGAACGGGCGGTGTCGCAAGCAGTGACGGAAACGATCGGTCCGATTGCACGCCCCGAGGCAGTAGTGTTTTCGCCCGAATTACCGAAAACGAGATCGGGTAAAATCATGCGTCGATTACTCGAGGCGGTCACGCGGGGTGAAGAAATGGGCGACACCAGTGCACTCAGGAATCCGGAGGTAGTCGGAGAACTCGAGTCGGAAATCCAGCACCTGCGGGACTAGCTGTTTCGTTTCTCCGCACAAACCCGAACATAATTATCACGATTTTTCAGGATTGTTGCCGGTGTCGTGGCCTTGTTCCCCGCAATTGGCCGGTGTTTCGGGGAAAAACATACGTACAAAGTTTCGTACTATTACATGGAACCGAAAATGGCCCAGACCGCCACCGTTGAGGAGCAAGTCAAACTTACCGACGCCGACTACGAGCTCCTCAGAGCCGCAACCGAAACATACCGGGAGGAACTGTTGATCAGACTCTGCGGGGAGGCCGGTCTCAAAACAGCAGAAATACCCGATATCCGCCCTGCTGACCTCTCACGACCGCAAAGCGGTCACGAGGGGACATTTCTTCAGGTCGGAGACGGCGACCCACGAGAGGCGTTCCTACCCGCCGAGGTCGCCCACGACTGCAGACAATACATACGCAGTAACGATATCGCGTCCGACGAATCGATCATACAGGTTTCTCCACGACGAGTCCAAATGCTCATCAAAACGGTTGGACAACGGGCTGCGAACCAGCACGACCGACCGGGGCTGGCTGATATTTCTCCGTCGGCACTCCGTCGGTTGTTTGCCCGGCGTCTGTTGGTGACCAATGGTGTAGATGCGAACGTTGTCTGTGCTGTCGGCGGGTGGGAGCGGCTAGACGGTCTGTTTGAGGGACCAGAGACCACGACTCGGGAACGAATTGCAGAGGCATTCAACACGCTCTCCGCCGACAGTACGACCGACGGAGGCCGCCTCCGTGCCGTCATCGATGCGATGGCTACGGTCGGGACAGAATTAGGGGAGGCGGGATCGCGGGAAGGAATTACACGGCGAGTCTGTGAAGGACTCACGACGAACGAGGTGTACGAAGCGGCGTGGTTCCTTGTGCCCGAGCGACATAGACAGGATGTCTCTACCCTCGCCCATGCAGGTGACAGTCCGGGGCGCTTCCAGGGAGCCAACGATAGCACATTGGTCAGGCAGGCCCGCCAAACGGGGGCGCCGATGGTTGCACCGGACAGCCCCGGCCCAGCTGGCGACCAACCAGGGAGGGGGTTGCTGGCTGCGATCCCAATTGAAGACGGGGAAAACGCGTACGGGATCCTCGTTCTTCGATCGACCAACCCCGATGCCTTCTCTGATCCGGAACGGATGGCACTCGAGGACCTGGGCCGACGGATCGCCTTCGCGATAACGGCCATCAAGCGACGACACCTTCTCTCGGGAGACAGCGTCGTCAGGCTGGCGCTGGGGTACTCGGACCGGGAGGCAGTCTTCGTCGACCTCTCGGCTACCCATGCGTGTTCAGTGGAGATCGAAGGCGTGGTTCCGGCCGAAGCGGGGACGATCGTGAGTTTCGTTCGGGTCCAGGGCGCTCAACCAGGTCAGGTCCTCGAACAGGTCGACACGCACGAAACCGTGCATGATGCGCGGATTATCCGGAGTTACGAAACAGAAACGTTGCTCGAGGTGGTCCTCGACGAAGCAAGCCCCGTTGGGATCTGCGTGACCCACGGCGGCACAATTACTGAGTTAGCTGTCGAAAACGCGCAGGCGACACTAGTCGGAGAATTTCCGCCGGGTTTGGATGTTCGAAGCGTCGTGGACACACTCGGAGACCGGTACCCATCGGTCACTCTCCACCGCAAACAGGAGCGTGCAGAACCGGCCGAATCCGGTCTCGGGCTCAAGCGTGCACTCGAGGAAGAATTGACAGACAAACAACGGTCGGTGTTGCGAGGGGCGTACCACGCGGGGTATTTCGAGTGGCCCAGGGGGAGTACCGCCGAGGAACTGGCCGATTCGATGGGCGTCTCTTCGCCCACGCTTCACAATCACCTCCGTCGGGCCCAGCAGAAACTCGTCGGCACGGCATTAGACGACGGGTGACCGGCTCTCCCCGGAGACCCAAATGTGGTCGGAGGAGGGTCTTGGCATAGTTAGTGGCGGCCATTAATAGCTAGATGACGCCATTGATGGACGCTATGTCCGACGACGATCTCGACGTCGAACTAGAGGCTAGACTGGCCGAACAGGAACAGTTCGAGCCACCTGCCTCCTTCGTCGAGCAGGCGAACGTCACGGACGAATCGATCTATGACGAATTCGAGGAAAACTGGCCGGGGGCGTGGGAGCAGGCTGCCGACCTCCTCACATGGGACGAGTCGTACAACCAGGTCCTTGACGACAGCAACGAGCCCTTCTACGAGTGGTTTACCGGGGGAACGCTCAATGCCAGTGTGAACGCCGTCGATCGCCATCTCGCCGAGCGTGGGGACGAGGCTGCCATCGAGTGGATTGGTGAGCTGGGGACGACGCGAACCATCACCTACGACGAACTCCACCGAGAAGTCAACGAGTTCGCCGCTAGTCTCCGGGAATTGGGTGTCGGGGAAGACGACATCGTCACCATGTATATGCCGATGATTCCGGAGTTACCCATCGCGATGCTGGCCTGTGCGCGGATCGGCGCACCCCACAGCGTGGTCTTCGCTGGATTCTCGGCGGATGCATTGGCGACCCGAATGAACAGCGCCGATTCGGAGTATCTGATCACAGCTGACGGCTACTACCGCCGGGGTGACGCGCTCAAACACCTCGAGAAAGCCAACGATGGACTCGAAGGTGTTGACCACGCAGTGTCGACTGTCGTAGTTGACCGCCTCGGTGACGACTTCGATCACGATTTGGGACCACGACAACACGATTACGGGGAACTAATCGAGGACCAGGCTGGAGCGACCGTCGAACCGGTGTCTCGGGATGCCGAGGACATGCTCTTCCTCATGTATACGTCCGGGACGACCGGCAAACCGAAAGGCGTCAAACACACCACCGGGGGCTATCTCTCCTACGTCTCTTGGACGAGCCACGCGGTACTCGACGTCAAGCCCGAAGACACCTACTGGTGTGCGGCAGACATCGGCTGGATTACCGGCCACTCTTACATCGTGTACGGACCGTTGACGTTGGGGACCACATCGGTCATGTACGAAGGGACGCCCGATTACCCCGAGCGGGACCGCCTCTGGCAGATCGTCGAAGACTACGACGTCAACCAATTATACACAGCACCGACAGCGATTCGGGCGTTCATGAAGTGGGGCGAAGAGTATCCAGCGAAACACGACCTCTCCAGTCTTCGCCTCTTGGGCACAGTCGGGGAACCGATCAATCCCCGTGCCTGGAAGTGGTACTACAAACACATTGGGAACGAGCAGTGTCCGATCGTGGATACCTGGTGGCAGACAGAAACGGGCGGCATGATGATCACGACGCTCCCGGGGATCGGTAAAATGAAACCTGGTTCCGCTGGGCCGCCGCTTCCGGGAATTAGCGCGGACGTGGTCGACACTAGCGGTGACCCAGTCGAAGCCGGAAATGCTGGGTATCTCGTTGTGAACAAGCCCTGGCCCGGAATGCTCCGTACCCTCTACAAGAACGACGAACGGTTCATCAACGAGTATTGGGACGACTACTCGATTCCGGAGGCTGACGAGTGGGTGTACTTCCCCGAGGACGGCGCAAAACTCGATCAAGACGGCTACATTACTGTACTGGGCCGCGTCGACGACGTCATCAATGTCTCAGGACACCGACTCGGAACCATGGAAATCGAATCCGCCATCGTCGGGGTCCACGGTGTCGCCGAAGCGGCCGTCGTGGGGGCCGATCACGATGTGAAAGGAGAAGCCGTCTATGCGTACGTCATAACTGAAGATGGCGTCGAAGGTGACGACCAACTCCGCGAGGAAATCGTCCAGGGTGTCGAAGATGCGATTGGACCGATTGCCCGCCCCGAACGGATCGTCTTTACGCCCGAGTTGCCCAAAACCCGCTCCGGGAAAATTATGCGTCGGTTACTCGAGGACATCGCTAACGGTGACGAACTCGGAGATACCTCGACGCTCCGTAACCCGGATGTCGTCGAGGACATCCAAGAGAGCGCTCTCGGAGACTGAAACGCCGCTCGGGCGGCCCCACACTTTTTGTGACCGGCCCGGATGAGACTGTATGGCACGGGACGCGCTCTGTTTCGACATGTACGGGACGTTGTGTGACACGAGTAGCGTCACTGGACGACTTGGTTCGATCCTTGGTGTGACGACAGACCTAGCGGTCGAAATAGACCGACTCTGGCGGCGCAAACAGCTGCAATACTCGTACCATCGTGGCCAAATGGAGGCATATGAGCCCTTCTGGACCGTCACCGGTGACGCCCTCGAATATGCGTTGGCATTCTACGAGATCGACGCAACCGCCGCAGAACGATCCGAGATCCGTGCTGGATACAACCGCCTCGACCCATTTCCGACTACGATTGGCGCTCTCGAGGCGCTCGGGGACGCCGGGTACGAACGGGTGATTCTTTCGAATGGGAATCCTGAAATGTTGGAGACGCTCGCCGAAACCGCCGGGATTGCGCCTCACTTGGACGGGATCGTGAGTGCAGACGAGGTCCAGACATTCAAGCCAAGCCCTGCAGTCTACCGAAACGCTGCGGATTCTCTAGATCGGGATATCGGAGCGTGTCGGCTGATATCTTCAAACGCGTGGGACATTGCCGGAGCGAGCAACGCTGGAATGGGGACTGCCTGGGTGAACCGGGCGCGAGAACCTCCGGAACGCCTCGGTGAACGGGCCGATATCGAAGTGTCCAGTCTAGGAGATTTGGTCGATCATCTCCCGGGAGAGGATTCCTGAATCTCACCGAAAACGGGCCTGTTTGTAGGCGGGATAGTCTATCTAGCCTACAGGTATAAGTACCCCCGATGGGACCCTCACGATTAGCCATGTCAGACGATGGCTCTATGAACCGACGAGAACTGCTTGAAGCCGCCGGAGTGGCTGGCGTGGCCGGGTTGACCGGCCTCGCTGGCTGTTCCGGTGGTGACGGTGGCGATGGAGGAGACGGCGGAGACGGTGGTGATGGCGCCGACGGCGGTGACGGAGCCGACGGCGGTGATGGTGGCGATGGCGGAGACGGAGATGGTGGAACCGAGTATCCGGAGTTGGGGAATTTCCCAGTCGAAGGGGACGAAGTTGTCTTCGGGTGGAACGTCCCACAGTCCGGCCCATACTCACAAGAGGGCCAGGACGAACTCCGCGCCTACAACTTGGCAGTCGACCACCTCAACAATGGTGGGGGCTGGGTGGATCAGTGGGACGACCTCTCGGGAGATGGCGTCCTCGGAAAGACAGTAACCTCAGTCGAGGGTGACACCCAAACGAGTCCTGATCCGGCTAGGCAGTCACTCTCCCGGATGATCAGCAGAGACAATGTGATCATGGCTAGCGGGGGCTCTTCCTCGGCAACTGCGATCGCCCAACAGGAATTGGCTCAAGAGGAGAAGGTCATGTTCATGTGTTGTTTGACCCACTCCAACGACACGACGGGTCCAGCGTGTGTTCGGTACTCATTCCGGGAGATGTTCAACGCATACATGACCGGGCAAGCGCTGGCACCGATACTCGCCGATGAATACGGCGAGGATCTCAATTTCTACCAGCTATACGCCGATTATTCGTGGGGCCAAACCCAGCAGGCATCGATGGAACAGTTCTTTACCGAAGTCGCAGGCTGGAGCCAAATCGAGTCCGTCCCAACCCCTCTCGACACGTCGGACTATTCCTCGTACCTCGCTGACGTCCCCAGTGACCAGACCGATGTCCTCGTCCTCAACCATTACGGGCTCGACGCGGCCAACTCATTGCCAGACGCAATCGAGGCCGGGATGGACGAGGATATGGAAATCGTTGTCCCGCTGTACAACCGGGAGATGGCGAGGGCGGCCGCCGACAATATCGGTGGTATCTTCGGGACGGCTGATTGGTCGTGGCAACTCGAGGATGAGGCGTCCCAAACGTTCACGCAAGCGTTCCAGGACGAATACGACAAGGTCCCGTCCTACGCTGCTCGGCTTGCCTACACCCAAGCGATGCAATACGCGGCTGCCTGCGAACGTGCTGGGACCTTCTATCCACCCGAAGTCATCCGGGAACTCGAAGATTATGACTTCAGTGGAGCTGGTCTCGGCGAGGAAACCATGCGAGGGTGTGACCACCAAGCCCAACGGGACGTTCTCGTCGCCCGCGGGCTTCCCTCCGAGGAACAGACTGAACAACGGTTGCTCGAAATCGTGACCCGAACAGGGAGAGATCAGCTCGGCTACGGCTGTAACGAAGCAATGGCAGCCGAATGTGAACTTGGCCCATACGGGGACGAATAGGGCCGGCATACCCCCGTCTAGAGGACCCTTTTTTAAGGGCCGGGAATGATGTGGGGCCGAAGCGGAGGAGAACGAGCCTAACAACGACCAAACGGCAGAAATCAATTCAGCACACGTATGAGCTTACTCCAAACAGCGGTCTCGATATTCCTCAACGGACTCCAGTTCGGGGCCATCTACGCCTTGTTGGGTATCGGATTGACCATCATCCTGGGGACGATGAATTTCCTCAACCTCGCCCACGGGGCGCTCTACGTTATCGGCGCCTACTCGGGGCTGCTCGTCGTCAGAGAGTTGTCGCTCAGAACCGGTATTTTGTACGATGCCGGGTTCCAGCAACTCGGCCTCGGGAGTACTTTTCTGGCGGCACTCATCATCGTGCCCGTCGTGGGATTTATCGTCGGCGTCATCATGGAACGGTTGGTAGCACGGCCATTCTACGGACGACCACATACAGACCAGTTATTGGTGACCTTCGGGTTGGCCCTGATCGTCGAAGAATTCATCAAACAGACTATCGGCGGGAACACCTTCCAATCCATTCCTCCAGAGACGCTCTTGGGCGTCGACGTGTCGGGACAAATAGTACTGCCGATCGTCGGATCGTTCCCCCGCTGGCGATTGGTAATAGTACTGATCGCACTCGTTGTTATCGCCCTAACGTGGCTCTTTATCGAACGCACAGATTGGGGGATGATCGTCAAGGCAGGAACCCGTGACTCCGAGATGGTCCGGTTATTGGGCATCAAAATCGGGCGATCGTACACGCTCGTGTTTGCCATCGGGGCCGCCCTAGCTGCCTTCGCAGGCCTCATTGGTGCGTCGATCGAGACGGTCAGTCCCCAAATCGGAACCCAGCGAGCGTTGGTCCCGGCGTTCCTAGTGATGGTGGTTGGTGGCGCCGGATCCATGCCAGGCGCGATCGTGGGCGGGATGGCACTCGGAATGGTTGTTGCTGGCTTCCAGCAAACCTACCCGCAATGGGCCTTTATTGTGATGTACCTGCTCGTCGCCTTGGTGCTCATCTTCCGACCACAGGGCTTCTTCGGCTCCGTGGAGGTGGAGGAATGAGTTCGGACGGATCCACCGACAGCTCCGCCAGCCTGGTGACTCGGATCGCAGCGCACGACGCGTTTCCGGTCCTGGGATTTGCCATCGGTCTGATCGTGTTCCCCCTCGCGTTGGTCGAAGGGTTGGAGTTTGTCGGCGAATATATCAATACGTCGATCGGTGGCTACCAAGGGCTCCCAACCCTGGTCCTCATTTACGGGATCATCGTTGTTGGCTTCAACATCCTTCTGGGGTACACCGGCCTACTGTCGTTCGGTCACGCTGCGTTTTTCGGGACGGCTGCGTACACTGGAGGACTCGTGAGTTGGGCGATCGGCGATCCGATCGTCATGATGATTGCGGGGGCTGTGGCAGCGACGATAATCGCCTGGCCCATCGGCTTCGTTTCGATCCGACTTCGGGGAGTGTACTTCGCCGTCATCACACTGACGTTCGGGCAGATGTTGTATTACTGGGCATTGGGCCCCGGCTCGTGGCTCACAGACGGCGACAACGGATTCCGGGACGTCCAGACGGACCTGTTGTTAGGAACCTTCGAGCTTGGTGAACCGGTAATCGACACGCTCGATTTGCTCGTGTGGCAGTTCGACGTCGAGGCCTATACCTGGCGATACGTTTTCGTCGCGGTCGTGGCCCTGTTGGCAATTTGGGCGGCAAACCGGATCATCAAATCTCCGTACGGGTTGATCTTCTCGGCGCTGGGTGAAAACGAGCAACGGGTTTCGTTCGTCGGGCTGAACGTGTTTCGGTACAAACTGATGGCGTTCATCATCTCGGCAGTCTTCGCCGGCGTCGGTGGCGCCCTATTCATCATCCACGAATCGTACGTCCATCCGACAACCGGGTATTACTGGATTCAATCCGGCGATTTCGTGATTATGACCGTCTTGGGGGGTGCAGGATCCCTCATCGGACCGGTCATTGGAGCACTGATATTCGAGTACGTTGCTAACGTGATTTCCGGCGTGACGTTGCCGGTCATCGGCGCGATCGGATCGCTGTGGCGGATCGTCCTCGGTGGCGTGTTCGTGATCATTGTCTGGACGTTTCCGCGAGGGATCTATCCACCAGTCCGTGACGGAATCGCCTGGCTCATCTTCGATGGGAT
>CAZKGF010000008.1:0-10030 GCA_964552115.1 uncultured Halobacteriales archaeon | reverse complement strand
CAGGGGGACACGCAAGCGATTATCGGCCCAAACGGTGCCGGTAAAACGACATTCATAAACTGTGTGTCGGGATTACTCGATCCGACGAGCGGGACTGTCGAATTCGATGGGGACAATATCACGGACCGACCACCGCACGAGACCGTCCAACTAGGGATTTCCAAGTCATTTCAGACCGCCTCAATCTTCCCGACGATGACCGTCCGGGAAAACGTCCAAATCGCCGCCTTCGGGGCCCAGCACGGGTCGTTCCGCTTCAATTTTCTCAAGAAACGGAAGAATTACGAAGGGGTGCACGAGGTGACCGAACGGATGCTCAGGGCTGTCGAACTCTGGGACGATCGAGAAGAAACCGCCGAGAGCCTCCCTTACGGTGACAAGCGGCGATTAGAGATCGCGATTGCGCTGGCATCCGAGCCACAACTTCTGTTCATGGACGAACCGACAGCGGGCATGTCGCCGGAAGAAACCCGGGAAACGGTCGATTTGATCGAGGAATTACAGGATGAGCTGGGTCTCACCATCGTGTTGGTCGAACACGACATGGAAGTTATCTTCCAGGTCTCGGATAGGATTGCGGTGTTCCACCGGGGGGCCATGATCGCGAACGGCCGTCCGGATGAGGTACAAGGCGATCCGAACGTACAGGAGGCCTACCTCGGGGGTGTCGAAATATGAGTGGAGAGGTGCTGCTGGAACTTTCCGGGGTTAACTCGTATTACGGCGAAAGCCACATCCTCCGGGGTCTCTCGATGAAGGTCGAAACGAACGAAATTTGTGCCCTCCTCGGGCGAAACGGCGCCGGCAAAACGACGACGGTCCGCAGTATTACCGGGGCTACACCGCCCGAGGTCCGAAGCGGCGAGATACGGTTCCGGGGCGAATCGATCACCGGGGCCGCCGCAGAAGACACGATCATCCAGGGAATCGGCCTGGTACCCGAAGAACGTCGTGTCTTCCCGAATCTCACCGTAGCGGAGAACCTTCACATGGCCGCAGTCTCCAGAAACCGATCGAACCTTCTCGGCAGGCGCGTCGATGACCTTCCGGAGATAACAGACCTCGAAGTCGTGTTCGACGCGTTCCCACGCTTGGACGAACGACGCGAACAGCGTGCCGGGACACTCTCGGGTGGTGAACAACAAATGCTCGCGATCGCGCGGGCTCTCCGACAGGGTCCAGACTTGTTGATGCTGGACGAGCCGTACGAGGGGCTTGCCCCCCACATAATCGAAGATGTCGAGGATGCTATCGAACGGATTAACCAGGAAGGAACGACGATCCTGTTGATCGAACAAAACGCGGCTGCAGCCATCGATATCTCAGATCGATGTTACATCATCGACATGGGAGAAGTTGTATTCGAGGGGACGGCAGAAGAGTTGCGTGCGGATACGGAAGCGAGACAACGGTACCTGGGGGTCTAACCGTGGGCACCGATCAACCCCGTCTCCCGACGATCGAGGCGTTGAACACCGATCCCGAAACTCGACTCGAATTCCTCGTCGAGACGGGCGTCCTCGAGATAGACGATGACGACCAGGTGACGGCCACGATCGGGTTTGAAGATACCCGAAGCATCTATGCCGACACCTACAGCGACGGCCAACTCCCCGAGGAACAATTCGTCGAAACAGTCGCCGACCTGTTCGACCTATCAGTCGAGGCGGCACGAGCCGAGATCGAGGCCGAAGACGTGAGCCGCCACGAGGTTATCACATACCTGAGCTTACAATCCCACATCGATCGGGAGCTTCCCCAGGAAACACTGGCCATCCTGACGGGAATGGCGGCCGAGGTCGGCGTGGGGTCGCCAGTCCCGGATTATATGGACGAACTCACCGACGAGACCTACGAACCATACCTCGCCTCCGGTGACGTGGCTGTGTTCGTCTGGAAGTATCCGTGTGATCCCTGTCGGCAAATGAAGGGAGAACTGCCACCACTACTCGAGCAGCTTCCAGCCTCGATTTCGATCGCGGGTATCGATGGCGAATCTGCCCCCTCGTTTCGCTCGACCTATGATATCGACACCGCACCGGTGATCTTGCTGTTTGCCGACGGCTCAGTACAGAAAACCCACGAGGGCTACACGCCACCCTTGTTAGTGGCCAATTCCCTCGAATCCGTTTACGACGGCGTCTCGGTCGATGTGGCCGACGAGGGCTGATCGACTGCCCGATCGAACCAAGGTGGCCGCTGGGCAGTCGTGGTCCCAACACCGGAGTTCGTCAGGACCCACCGCATACTGATTGGAGACCCGGCTTGTCGGCGCTCGTATTCGAGCACGAACCGTCTGATGAGCCCCGTGTCACTTACCGTCGCCCGGAGACTGACGTTGCTGACTGGTCCTGATCCGACCTTCGCAAATGCCGGCGAGCGGGCGCGGTCGCCCACCAATGTTACGAATGTCGTCCTATCCTGTGTGTCAGTTCCGGCGACCCGCGTGGGAATCGCCTCGAAGGCTGATTCGAAGGTTTCGTCGTCGAATCCCCCTGCACCACCGAAGGCAGCGGTAGTCCGCCAGTATTGCCAGGAGCCAGCGAACTCCGTTCCTGGTGAAAACGTCGAATACTCAGTGTGATTGGCTCGGGTGAGTGAGCGAACGCCCACAGAATCATTGGCCCAGTACTGAGCTCGAGCAGGGGGTGCACCGATCAAAACCGGGGCATCCGGGCCGGCAGTGCGGACGGTGACCCGGTAGGCTCGAGTGGGTCCAAGAGCGAGGCGAACGGAGAGCAGCGAACGGAGGGTTCCATTGTCCGTTCTGATTGTCCGGTTGGAGATCAGCGTATGCGACTGGGAATCGACGATCGCCGAGTGAGCAGTCGCCAAGCGTGTTGGATCGACCACACCACTCGGGTCGACGCCAGGCGGATAGACGGGTTCGTCAGGAATGGGAGCCGGAGTAAGCTCTGTCGGCGTCGGGCCGGAGCTGACTGCCGGACAGCCCGCGAGGACGACGAGGAGCCCGACGAGCACCAGACGCATGACGTGCGTGTGGGCTGGCGTCGTTGTAAGCTTCAGGCCCTACTTCACGTTGCAGACGAGGACCGAGCGGTTCGAATCCAGGATTACGGCCTGAGTGACGCTCCCGAACAGAACCTTACCCGTCGGGGTGCGCTTGCGGCCCGACACAACGATCAAATCGGCGTCGATCCTGTCTGCGTGGTTCGTGATGGCAACAGCCGGTTCGTCGCTGTCGGCTTCGAGTTCGACATCGACACCAGCGTTGTCGAGGATCTCTTTGGCCCGACGAACAGAACTGACCTGGCCGATGCTTGCCCCGGATGGATTATCCTCGAAAGAGTGAAGCAATATAACTTCGATCTCGTCGTGGTCGAGTGGCATCTCGACGATTTCGCGTGCCTGCGCCTTTGCTCGGTTGTCGTCTTCGTCAATTCCGACTAGGATGCGGTACATGAGTGGGACCACACGGCCCTCCCTAAAGAGCGTTGGCGTAATGTACGTAGGCCGCGCTTCCCCCCTACCATTCGACACTGGCCGTTAGCTGCTCGGTCACTCGGGCGAATCGACATCGAGCCCGTCGTCGATGTCGGCCAGCGCTTCCGAATCAGCCAATTCCGTCATCCGGTCTTGAAAGTGATCCTCGCAGAGGCCCACCTTTAGCCCCTCCTTCTCGACGGCGACATCAGCATCGCGATCACAGTAGTGACACAGCATGAAATGTAGCAAGATCCGCCCGGCATTAACGCCTGCGGAGCCGGCGGTCGACGTGGTTACACTATTCCCAGGGCATCTGTGACAGTCCGATAGGCCGCGGCATCGAGGCCTGTAATGCCCAGCGACGTCCCGTGTGCGTCACTTCCACCAGTTGGAACGAGGTCGTAGTCCCGGATAGCCGCATCCACTGGACGGTGGTCGACCGATTCGGTGTAGGGATACCACCGTTCGATAGCGTCGAGACTGGCAGTGCGCTGGAGTGCTCCCTCCGGATCGTCGTATCTAAGCGGATGAGCCAATCCCACTAGCTCGCAGGCCTCTTCGAGCAGGCGTCTGCCCCGTTCGAAGTCGGGGATTGCCCGTGAAACGTAACATGGCTCTCCATCTCCGATGAAGTCCTCGAAGACCTCTGAGGTGGAGAGATTCGCCAGTGAATCGGTTACCGCTGCAGCGATGTGTGGCCGACCGACACCGGGTTCATACGCGACGTCGAGTGTAACATCGAGTCGATCTTCGAGGCATTCGACCATCCGTTTCGCCCGTTCGATCCGGTCTGCTTGCAACCGTTCGAGTTCGGCCACGAGCGCGTCAGTCCTCGTGGCACCATAGCCGAGGAGGTCGAGACGCTGGGAGCCTGCGCGAACCCGAAGCTCGATACCGTGGATGATAGTTAGCCCTGCTCGTTCGACGATCGGTTGCTCAAGCGCCGGATTGAGTCTATCGTGGTCGGTCACCGCAACGGCAGTTAGATTAGCCGCTCGTGCAGCCCGAGGGAGGGCTGAAAAAGACAGCGATCCATCGGACCGTGTGGTATGAATGTGGAGGTCCGCAACGACCATACCCTCCCGTCTGGGCCGGTCTGGGATCGGTGTTCCGGTAGGCACCTTAGTCTCACTAGAAGACCTAGATCAAACGAGGATGATTAATAGTGAAGATTTATCCCTGTCCCGCCATTCCCTACAGGTGATGCGTCTGACTCGCCCCGCTACCACCCGATTCGAACACCATTCGTTTCCCACAACGACGGGTGACCTGATCGCTGCGTACGGAGACATCGAACTAGATCTTCCGAATGGAACCGTCACGCTCGGCGAAGTACTGGGGCGCCTACCGAACGAGCGACTCCAATCTGCAGAGGAAGCCCAACTGGCGACTCACTGCGCCTTAAGCGAGGCCGCCATCGGTCGGAAGGGCTACAGCGACCGCGATCCCACCAACCCGGGAGAACAGGGTCACGACGTCGTCTCGTTCTAGTCTCGCTCGAGAAACGACGGGAGTGCCTCCGCTTCTCGAAGATCGCGATTGGGTCGCTCCACGACCGAGAGTCGCTCGAGGACTGGTGCTGGCAGCGATTCGTTTGCAGTCTCAGCAGTTGGATCGTCGAGCACCTCCTCCCAGACTGACGTCGGTGCAGATTCCGTGTCGGCCTCTGCGGTCGCGGCAGCCGTTTTTCCTTCATCGTAGGCCAACTCGATGACACCCCGGCCGTACCCAGAATGCATCGCTTCCCGGAGGCGATCGAGTTCGGCAGGATGATGCTCCCCAAGTGCGGCCGCAACCCCGAGGGCGTACGCCCGTTCGAGTGCATCCTCCCCGTCGACGTCGGTCCAGTCTGTCCCGAAGCGACGTTCGTACCGAGACATTAGGCCTCCACCCGACGTTTTGCGTCGATTTGTAAGCCACCGTCGCCAAACGAAAGCGGCCGAATGTCACAATCGATCGGCGTTCCCCGCATTTTGAGGACCTGGATCCCCCGCGTCATCTCTCCCCCCTCGAGGAAGTTGTGGAAGAATACGACACCGTGTGCCAGGTAGTGTTCGTCGGAGTAGGCCGTCGGATCTGTGGTCTCGGAGATGAGGAGAATCGTCGCGTCGGTTTGCTTGAGTGCGGTGAGAAAACCAGTGATCTCGTCTGCCTGATCCGAGAAGAAATGCTGGAGTAGCATCGTCGAGTCGACGACGACGCGATCGATGTCGTTCGACTCGATAAATGAGACGAGTCTGTTCGTCAAGCCACCGTCACTCCCGAACCGACTGATCTGGCGACGGCCCGATTCGGTGACCAGATTGAGGAACTGGATCGCATCGGATCCGAGAGCTCGTTCGAAGCCGAATTCGAAACCGGCCATGTCCTGTCGTAATTCGTCTTCGGTCTCGTGCATCGTCACATACAGACAGTTCTTGCCCGCTGTCGCACCTGTGGCAACGAAGTGGGCACAGAATGTGGTCTTCCCACTCCCGGGTGGACCACTAACGACATACAGACGTTCACTGAGGAGACCCCCAGCGACCAACTCGTCAAATCCCGGGACACCAGTCGAAACGCGCATGTCCTACAGGGTGGGTTGACCGCGCAAAGATGTTCCTCTCGCAGTATCATGGCTGATACTTTCGTGCCGAATCCACCCGTTGTCGAACAGCCGCTGCGCCGGAGGCGTCGAATCTGAGTGGACGACGCCACCATGGTCCCCGACCGGAATCGGAAGAATAAGTTGTGACGAGTTCGGCCGGTTCGACTCCCGCCGTCGGCGCCGACAACGGTATCGCCCGTTCGTACAGCTGACTCGTGGTGGGATCACCAGCGAGTAAGACCGCAGCGTCCATCGTCGATCGGCGAAGGTGTGCATTGCTCGCGAACCTGGCAAGTTCGTCCGGAGTCGAGGCTGTCTCTGGGTCGATCGGATCAAGCGCCAACGTGAAGTGACCGATCAAAAACGCACCCCATTCCGGGGGGAGCCACGCTGCAGCACCGGTCACTGTGAGGGTCGCATAGAAATACACGCGATCACCCGCCGAGAGGTCCAGTAACGGCCGGGCCTTGACCCCGTGTGGATCGCCATAGGTATAGTCTTGACATGCCGGATATTCCGCAAACGTCGGATCGAGGTGAACCGGGGTGTCACGTACGCGTGCCGGGACGTCACAGGACAACGACTCTGCCAAGTCACCATACGTCGGGACTGCGATATCGGTCGGTTCGGTTTCTGGTATGGGGAGGAAACAAAACCGGCCGTCGGGCTGTATCGGCGCCCGAAATCCGGGCGCATTCGTGTTGGCACCCACGTTGATCGCCACTGCTCGGGCAGTCATTCAAGCGGGCTCACGCACTCCTGACAGTACCGGACCGAGGAACTGTGCTCGTTCACGGCCCCGCAATTGGAGCAGCGAATTCCGTCAGTGGGTTCCGTCGGGGTTGACTCCGTCTTCGACGTCTGGTTCCCTCGGTCCTGTGGCTGGGGCGTCGCCTGTTCCAGTGCGCCGTGGTCGTCTCGGAGATACCGGTACAGGGCGACCTGTAACAGTCCGAACCCAACGACGTAGGCAACCAGCCAGACCCAGGTCTCCATGATGTGGTATAGTGTAACGTTCTACTTGGATCTTCGGCTCACGCATCCGGTGGCGTCAGGTCTCGGCCAAACTCGTCGAACTCGTTTAGGCCATCCGGCAACTCCATGGCGAGTTTACGGTCGGCTCGGCGATCGACGTTCGCGTCCTCGAGCGGTTCGGCGACAGATTCCCAGCCGGGTTTTATCGCGATGCTTTTTGCCGGTGAGCCGGCGGCAATGTGGTGATCAGGAACGTCCGACTGGACAGTGCTCTTTGCTGCGAGGACGGCGTTCTGGCCGATCTCTACACCGGCACGAACCATCGAATCGTACGTCACCCGTGCGTCGTCGCCGATGATCGTGTGGTAGTTTTCGATCTCAGTTTGATCAACGACGTCGTGATCGTGTGAGTACACGTGGGCGTCGTCTGAGATCGAGACGCGATCGCCGATCGTGAGTCGTCCGCGATCGTCGAGGTGAACATCATCGTGTATGACGACGTTATCGCCGATCTCGATGTTGTGTCCATAGGTGAACGTAATTCCTTTGAAAAATCTGCAGTTGTCGCCACAGTCGGCAAAGAGGTGAGTTGCGAGCATGCGCCGGAAGCGGAGTGCGAATTCGACGTTGTCTGCCATCGGAGTCGCATCGAACTGGCGCCACAGCCACTGGAGATACTTCGACTCCTGGAACTGCTCGTCAGGCATGGCCGCCACCTCGGCGTAGTACTCCGACTCCAGCGTCGAATTACATGGGTCGTAGCCCTGCAAGCGGACCCGCTCGGCTGGTGTCACGTCCCCACCCGATTGCCACCGCTCGTAGGCGTCCCGGTCCCCGAACAGGTCGATCAATACGTCTTCGACGACATCACAGGTGTCCTCGTCACCCGCCAGTCGTCGATCGACCTCGTCGATGAACGCAGCCAGTCCCTCCTCGGCGGCCGGGGGAAGCGAGACGTGGCGCTTGGTCATACCTTCAGTACCCACGGCGGTGCCATAGGGGTTTTCGTTACACTCACGTAACCCCACGCCGGTTGGATCCGGTCACTCGGCGACGAGGCCGTCCTCTTCGACGCGCATAACGGCCTCGCCATCGGGGAGGTTCGGGGCGTCGACCAGGCGGACGATACGCTTGTTCCCCTTGGACTTGCGGAGATACAACCGGAACGTCGAGGTGTGTCCGAGAATGTTCCCACCGATCGGTTGTGTGGGATCGCCGAAGAATGAATCGGGATTCGCGGAGACCTGGTTGGTGACGAGGACGGCCGTGTTGTTGAGATCGCCCACTCGCATCAGGTCGTGGAGGTGCTTGTTCAGTTTCTGCTGCCGGTCGGCAAGTTCGCCCCTACCCACGTACTCGGCACGGAAGTGTGCCGTCAGCGAGTCCACACACAACAACCGGACCGGAAACTCCTCGTCCTGCGAGCCGCTGGCAAGTTCTTGGGCCTTCTCGGCCAGGAGGATCTGGTGGTTCGAGTTGAACGCTTTCGCGACGTGGATCTTGTCGAGTACCGCGTCGATGAACGCATCGAGGGCGTCTTCGTCAGTCGGATCTGCCTCGCCCTCCTCGGCGACACCGTGAGTGACCATCGCAGCCGCGATGGCATCATCGGGCAGACCACGGACCATATCGTCGATCCGCTCGGGCCGGAAGGTGTCTTCGCTGTCGATGAAGATGGCACTCCCCTCGAGGCCGCCGTGTTCGCGAGGAAGCTGGACGGTCACGGCGAGTTGGTGAGTTACCTGTGACTTCCCGGAGCCGAATTCGCCGTACACTTCGGTGATGGACTGCGTCTCGACGCCGCCACCAAGCAGTTCGTCGACGGCGTCGACACCCCAGGTCAACTTGCCGATTTCCTCGCGACGCTCCAGAACGTCGACACCCGTCTCGAAACCGCCGATATCGGCGTGGTCCCTGGCGGCGGTGATGATGTCCGACGCCGATGATTCACCGATATCGGCCGTGTTCGAGAGTTCTCCGGGGCTAGCGACTGCGATCCCCTGGTAGGAGTCGAATCCGTTATCTCGCAACTTCTCGGCCGTCGCTGGACCGACGCCCGGGAGGTCTTCGAGGTCTTCGGTTGCTGCCATGGTCGGGCGTTGTGCGGGACCTGGTATAAATTGTCGTTTACAGCGTAGTGGAAGTGAAACGGGATAGGGCATGCCGGGGGCGAGACACCCGACGGCGTCGCTTCCATGTAGTCACCGGAGCGCGTGGCTTAACTGACCGAGCCCCGTAGTTCGTATCGATGAGTCGTTCGGGAACCTTCTGCCCGGAGTGTGGCGATCCAGTCAAACGGACCGACACACACCAGCCTACCACACCGGTCGATCCCGACAGCGTGCTGTGTGACGCCTGTTATTTCGAATCGTTCGACCTCGTCGACGCTCCCGACCGCATCGAGATCCAGGTGTGCGCCCAGTGTGGCGCTGTCAATCGAGGTTCACGCTGGGAGGATGTCGGCGCAGCGGACTATACCGACATCGCGATCGATGCGGTGACCGAGGCCCTCGGTGTCCACTTCGACGCCGACGAGGTCTCCTGGCAGGTGGCTCCCGAACAGGTCGACCCGACGACGATACGCATGCACTGTGAATTTACCGGCATTATTCGCGATCGGCCTGTCGACGAAGCCGTAACTGTCCCGGTAAAGATCGGGCGAGGCACCTGCCAACGATGTGGCCGTATCGCCGGTGGATCCTACGCCAGCACCGTCCAACTACGAGCCCGGAATCGACTTCCGACCGACGCGGAATGTGACCGGGCCCGGACGATTGCCCAGGAACTCGTCGCCGACCTTGAGGCAGACGGCGACCGGGATGCGTACGTGACCGAGATCGGTGAGGTAGCCGGAGGATTGGACATCAAACTCTCGACGACGCGACTCGGCGAACGCGTGGCCAGGCGACTCGTCGCCGAGTTCGGGGGCAGCTACGACGACTCCGAGCGCTTGATCACGGAGGACGAGGACGGAAACGAAGTCTACCGGCTCACTTACGCGGTCAGATTGCCGCCGTACCA
>CAZKGF010000007.1:22329-24555 GCA_964552115.1 uncultured Halobacteriales archaeon | reverse complement strand
ACGTCGACGACCTCGAATCGCTCTTCGTGCATGAGTGCCTTCGCGTCTCGATGGCGGATATCTCCGTCACACCCGTTGCGCTCCAAATTCGACTTTGCCAGCGCAACCGCTGCAGTGTCGACATCGCAGCCGGTCACTGTCCAGTCGTCAGCAGCGGCACGGACGGCACGGATACCGGTTGCTGTGGTGGCATCGAGGTACGTCTCTCGGGTGGGGTCGGCTATCGACCGGTGTGCCCGGAGAATTGCGATCGTCAGATCGCGATTCAGCTCCTGTGTCGGGTTGAAGAAAACCCCGTCACCGATCCCTGCATCCGGTTGATCTGGGACCTGAATGGAAACGCCGCCCTCCTCGACGAGCATACGTACGAGTCGCCGGCAATGCCGAAAAGCCACTCGACTGGCTGGCACCGGTGGCGTTTTGTCGATTCCCCGCCAATTCGGACGTGTGACGGTGGTCGACGACTGGCAGACGGACCTTGCCGGAGCCGGTGAGTTGAGTCCCCAGCTCGTCGACCGGATCGTTGCGATACACGGAGACCGCGGCCGTCGGGCGATCGAGGCGGTTGGGGAAGGGCGAGTGAAGGAGTATCGTGACTTCACGGTCGTCGTTGGCCGCGAGGACGAGTATGTCGTCGAGGACGATGGTTGCACCTGCAAAGATGCCGAGTACAACATCGACGACACGGACCCCGACGAACTGTGTCAGCACGCCATTGCCGCACGAATTGCCGATGCCATCGATGCGGTGGATCGACACGATATGTGGTACTCGGATGTCCGGGATTTCATCTAAGCGACCCCGGGATTGAGGGGGTCGCAACCGTTCTGTTCTGGCATGTACCGGTGCCCAGCCTGTGGCGAAACCTTTGGTGAGGACGGTCCATGGCGCTGTCCCTGTGGCCATGCATTGGAGTATGCGACCCGACCACGCCCAGAAGGTGATCCACCGGCTGATCCGGAAGGGATGGATTTTTCCGCGTTTTTACCCATCGACGATCCGGTCTCACTCGGTGAAGGATGGACACCGCTCGTCTCGGTACCAGCGTTCGACGCGTCCGTCAAACTGGAGTACTGTTCGCCAACAGCGAGTTTCAAAGACCGGGGAGCAGCCACCGTCATTACCCAAGCACTCGCTGTCGGGGTCGATCGAGTCGTCGAAGATTCGTCGGGCAATGCCGGGATTTCGGTTGCAAGCTACGCAGCACGGGCTGGCCTCGACGCGGAAATTTTCGTCCCCGCGGGAGCGAATTCGGCCAAACTTGAGACGATCGAGCGGACCGGCGCCGACCTTCGACGCGTCCACGGTGACCGGACTGCCGTCACAAAGGCGTGCGTAGAGGCCGTCGAAGCCGGGGCCGGGTGGTATGCAAGTCATGCCTGGCACCCGGCATTCCTCGAAGGAACCGCTACTACAGCGTACGAAATAGCGGCACAACGCGGCTGGTCAGCCCCGGATGTCGTCGTCACACCTGTCGGCCACGGAACCCTCCTGCTTGGTCTGGAACGTGGATTTCGATCACTTCGTGACAGTGGGTGGATCGAGCAACTTCCTCGACTCGTGGGTGTCCAGGCACGCGGCGTGGCACCGTTGTGTGAAGCGGAGACTGGTCCGGTGAACGAACTCGCAGCGGGGATTCAGATCCCAGATCCGGCCCGTCGGTCACAGATCGAGGCTGCTTTTGATCGAACGGATGGCGCTGTCCTGGCTGTCGGTGAACAAAAGACAGTTCGCGCACGAGACCACCTGGCTCGGATCGGGTTCCACGTTGCTCCGACTAGCGCCACCGCACTGGCTGGCTTGAAAATCGCTCGTGAGCGTGGCATTCTGGGCCAGTCTGATACAGTCGTAGTACCGCTGACGGGTAGTGGACTGGTTGCACAATAAGCGGCGGCGCGGGTTGAATTCCGGCTACTTTGGCTACCGTTCGGGATGGATCGGGGCATCGAAGCCGCCTCTGACGAGTGGTTTGGCCAGGTGGCGTCGGGCCACTGGTGGAACCTCGTACCAGCCGATGTCGAGATCGCGCTCCAGTGGCGATTCGGCCTTGTCTGGGGCAGTGGTTCCACACTCCCGACAGCGGTAGCCCTGTCCGGCCCCCGCGCTCGCCATCGAGTTCCCACAGCCCGGACAGGTTGGGGACACAGTTTCCGTCGTTACAAGCGATCGAACAGCGAATTTCTCCAGTTTGAGCGTCCCGTCTGAAACCTCACCGCAGACGGTGAT
>CAZKGF010000007.1:14129-22229 GCA_964552115.1 uncultured Halobacteriales archaeon | reverse complement strand
CTCGACTGTTTCCGGATCTTCGCCACGGATGCCGTGGAGGACCGGACACGGCGTTCGAGGCACGCAGACTGCCGTCCGTTCGACACGGTCGACAGTGTCCCATACGGCCGGATAGGCCTCCTCGACCGCCGAAAAAACCGAGTCACGATCGACCGTCCGGGTGCTTCCCCACCGATCTCGTTCGCGGTACGAAAGGTGTTCGTACGTCCATTCATCGAACGCATCCCAGGCTCCGGCTGCCGCAACCGCACCGATCAGTCCCCGTCCAGACCCGCTGGTCGCAACGGTCCCGCCGGCGTCGCGGGCGAGGCGCCGTGTAGCCGACAGGGAGACGAACTCCCGGAGGGCTCGTTGAGCGTGGTCGCCTATTTTCGACGGGAGTGTCTCCGGCTCGCCAGGAAAAACGACCGCGCCAGGATTTGTCCGATCGTCACCGGTCGCTGCGAGATCCATGACGGATTCTACCTGTTCGGTTGCGAGGGCCGGATCCGCGTCGGTGTGTAATGCGAGGGCTGCGTTTCCCCGCGTTTTGTGTTCGACGGCAGGATTGAGACGGATGAGGAGGCGTCGGCTGACGGTGGCTCCGGACGTACTGAGACGATTGGCCAACTCCGTCGCCACATACGTAGTGCACATCCCCGACGTCAGGGAGTCTGTATCGTCGATGCCGATGACGGTCACTGATTAGTCCGAGACGCGCGAGCGTCAAACCGGTTACGGGAATCGCAACCTCTGAAATCGAAAAATCGCCAGAAGCGGGCGGGAGAGGCGCCACAATACATATATGGGGTCGTCCATTAGTATCCTGTCAAGAAGCAGATGTCCAGATCCGCACTCGTTGGAAACGTCACGGCGATGCTCGAAGATGCCGGGTTCATGGTTAGCGAACGGTGTGCCATTCGACCCAAGAGTTTCGACGTGGCCGCCCGTCGCGGCGAGGACGTGCTGCTGGTCAAGATCCTGGGAAACATCGACGCATTCGACAACTCGACGGGAGGAGAGATGCGTCGCCTCGGAAAGTACCTCAACGCGACGCCAATGGTCATCGGCCTCCGGACGAGAGACGAGGACCTCAAACCGGGCGTTGTGTACTTTCGCCACGGCGTTCCGGTCCTCTCTCCGGATACAGCGATGGATCTGTTCGTCGAGGAAGTCCCCCCGCTCATCTACGCTGCCCCGGGTGGCCTCTACGTCAACATCGACAGCGAAGTCCTCGCGGACGTCCGGGAGGAACGTGACTGGTCACTCGGCCGTCTAGCGTCAGAACTCGGGGTGTCACGTCGCACCGTCTCGAAGTACGAAGACGGCATGGACGCGTCCGTCGAAGTCGCCTCCCAACTTGAGGAACTGTTCGATGCTCCCCTCACAGCCCCGGTGACTGTCTTAGAGGGTGCTGAAGAGGTCCGTGACGAGGACGCGATCCCGGAAGAACCGCCAGTCGACCCGGACGACGAACCGATCGTGGCCGTCCTTACGCGGGTTGGCTACAACGTCCATCCAACCGACCGAGCTCCGTTCAAGACCGTCTCAGAGGACGAACGTGAGCATGGCCAAATGTTGACCGGCCATTCCGAACTCACCAAGACGGCTGAGAAGCGTGCCCGGATTATGTCCTCCGTTGGCGAAGTGACGCGTACGACATCGTTGTACGTCGTCGATCGGGCATCTCGGTCGTCGGTCGAGGGGACTGCAATCGTTGAGCGCTCGGAGATGGAAAACGTCGAAGACCGTCTCGACCTCCGCGATCTGATCCAAGAACGCGTCGATACTGAACAAGGATCCGCCTGAACGACTCCTTCAGTTGCCGTAGGTCTCGTCCAGATACGCGACGATATCGTCAGATTCGGCCATCCCGTCGATGCCGTGTTCGGGATCGACCAGAACTGGCACGCCGGTTTGGCCGCTGACTTCGGCTACCTCGGTCCGCTGGCTGTGTGCCCCCGGAACCATATGGGATTCGTAGTCGAGTTCGAGTTCGTCGAGTTTCCGTTTCACTTTCGCACAGTATGGACAGCCTTCCAGTTCGTACAGTTCGATTCCTGGCATCGTTTCAGTTAGGCGGGAGAGGACCAAGAGCCCCGCGATCGGACTATACGGTACCCTCTAGGCGCGGTCGGCCAGCAATTCCTCGGCTGTTAAGAGTGCCTCCAGGCTGACGTCTCGTTCGGCGAGTAGTTCCGTTGCCCCCTCTTGTCGGTCCACGACGACCAGAACACGTGACACACGGGCACCAGCGTCTCTGAGCGCCTTAACGGCGTCTGCAGCGCTGCGGCCGGTTGTCGCCACGTCTTCGATGATCACGATTTCAGCCTCCGAATCGATGGTACCCTCAATCCGATTGCCGGTGCCGTGGTCTTTGCTCGCCTTGCGAACGATAACGTACGGTACTCCTGTCTCGACAGCTGTCGCCGCGACAAGAGGTACGGCGCCCAAGGCGACGCCAGCGAGGCGCTCGCCGTGAAGGCGTTCGGCGAACGCGGACGCGAGCAGTTCGAGACAGGTTGGATCGGTCTCGAACCTGTACTTGTCAATGTAATAGTCACTCGTCCCCCCGTGAGAAAGCTCGAACTCTCCGTAGCGAATTGCATCCGCCTCGCGAAGGGCGTCGACGAGCGCCTGCCTGTCCATGCACTCGGATCCGGGTGTGAGGGTAAAAACTCCCCGACGACCGTGTCCGGAACCACTATGCCGGCTTCGTTCCCATCCCCGGACGAATGAAGGTGTTCGGATCGAGCGGCATACGGGGTGTCGCCAATGACGAGTTGACACCAGCATACACCCTCCAGGTGGCCCAGGCCGCCGGTTCCGTTCTCGATTCGGGCAGTGCAGTTGTAGCCCGCGATACACGTCTCACCGGGGATATGCTCGTTGGAGCGGCCAGCAGCGGCCTCGCCAGCGTCGGGCTGGACGTAACTCGGTTTGGCGTCCTTCCCACTCCTGCCTTGCAAGCGTACTGTGAACACGAGGGCGTGCCGGGAATGATGATCACCGCGAGTCACAATCCGCCCCAGTATAACGGAATCAAGTTGGTCGGTGCCGACGGTGTCGAACTCCCACCCGAGACACTCGAGCGGATCGAACGCCGCCTCGACCAAGGGACACCGCTCTCGCCGTGGACCGATGTCGGGACGATCGAGGCTGGTGACGGGGCGACTGCCGTGTACAAACAGCAGTTACTCGAACGTGTCGACAGTGACGCTCTCGCAGGGCTAACGGTCGCCATCGACCCTGGACATGGGGCCGCATCCACGCTCAGCCCGACTCTATTCCGGGAACTGGGTTGTCGGGTCTTGACAGTCAATGCCCAGGCGGATGGACGGTTCCCGGGCCGGGATCCCGAACCGGTCGCCGCGAACCTCGGCGACCTTTGTCGTCTCGTTCGGACGAGTGATGCCGCCCTGGGTGTCGCCCACGACGGTGACGGGGACCGGGCTATCTTCATCGACGAAACCGGGGCTGTCGTGGAGGGCGGGGCGGCACTGGCTGCACTGGCCGCCCAAATGCTTGGGCCGGGTGACGTTGCGGTCTCTGCAGTTAATGCCTCCCAACGACTCGTTGACGTGGTCAATGCAGCCGGTGCGGAGTTGACGTTGACGCCGATCGGGTCGACGAACATTATCGCTGCAATCCGCGCTGCCCGCTCGAGGAATGAGCGAGTCCCGATCGCCGGCGAGGGGAACGGTGGCATCATCTTTCCGGCGTATCGCATCGCACGCGACGGCATGTACACGGCAATTCGGTTTGCTCAGTTGGTCACCGATCGACCGACGAGTGACGTGGTCGCCGAGTTCGACGACTACCATAATGTCCGCCGGGATATCTCATATGCTACTCAGGCCGAGCGACAGCGAATGATGGAGGGAATCGAGCGGTTCGCACGGGAAGCAGACGCAGCATTGGACACGACGGATGGCTATCGACTCGAGTATGGAGACGGATGGGTGCTAGCCAGGCCCAGTGGAACTGAACCAGTCATTCGGGTGTACGCCGAAGCTCGAGACGAAGATCGGGCGACTTCACTCGCCAAGCGAATGGCTGGGGCCACTGAATCCTAAGGACCTGGATACTCCTCGAGTGCCGTGGCTAGCCGCTCTCGCTCCGCACGGACCGACGAAATTTCCTCGGCGATATCACCTGAGTGGAGGCGCTCGCGTTCGGACTCGCTCAACTCTTCGCGGGCGACTGCGGTTTCCCGGATCCGTTCGTATTCAGTCGTGACCGGCAACCGTCGGACCGTTCGGAGGTGCTCGACGATGTCCGGCGCGAACCGATTTACGACGGCTCGATACTCTCGGGCTCGAATGACCAGGTCGGATGTCTCTGGCGGTGGCCAGCCGATGGTCAGTGGCTCTCCGTCAAGTCGTCGGAGATAGGTTTGTCTCGCCCCGACCGTTTCATTGAAGGCTGTGGGATCGTCGAGGTAGTGGTCGAGTTTGGATCGGGAATAATCGGCATATTCGAGGAGCTGATCGATCGTCTCGATGCCGACATCGTGGGTCTCGAGGAATTCACGTAGATCCGGAGGCGGTGGTTCGTAGCCAACTAACGGATACTGCCGACACTGCTCGAGTACCTGGACGACTGTTCTCGCATTCGTCGTAGACAGAAACTCCTCGAAGGCCTCCTTGACAGCGGTGTTGTACCGCTGAATCGGTTCGCGTAATTGCTCGGTTGGGGCGGTGAGGTCTGCGTCACCGAGCCGTTGGAGCCGTTCGAGATGATCGATTCGCTCGCCGAGTTCCCGGCGGCGATGTTTGATTCGCTCGCGAACGCGGCGATACCGCTTCCGGGCGTCTCGGCGGTCGTCGAGCCGACCGACGAGGTCGGCGACCGGCGACAGTTGCTCGCGGACGTGCTCGAAGTCACTCTCTGTCAGCCGGCGTTGCTGGAGAAATTCGTCGGCTTCCTCGAAGGTTTCTCGGAGGAGTAGGTCGTCGGGATAGCGCTCGACTGCGGATTCGATTTTGCCTTGGAACTCGATGAATGTTTGAAAGTCTCCGTCTCCTGTTGCCGGTTCTTCGTACCGGTCGAGTAGGTCGGTAAACTCGTCGTAGGCATCGGCGAGTCGCTCTAACTCCTCTTCACCGAATTCGGCGATTCGCTCGCGGGCAGTCGCTAGGTCCTCGTCGGCGGTTGCAACGGCCGCGACGAGATCGTCGTCAGTCGTAGACTGCATCCGGGTCGAACACCTGGTCGCCCACGATGTCTCCGTCGATAGTTCGGTAGAAACACGATTCGTATCCCGTGTGACAGGCACCGCCCGTTTGGTCGATGAGATACAGGAGCGCATCGCCGTCACAATCGACGCGGATTTCCTCCACGGACTGGGTGTGCCCACTCGTTGCGCCTTTCTCCCAGAGTTCGTCACGACTCCTGGAGTAATAGTGAGCGGTGCCGGTTTCTCGGGTCCTGTCGAGGGCCTCTTGGTTTACGTATGCCAGCATCAACACCTCCCTTGATTCGACGTCCTGTGCGACGGCCGGGAGTAGTTCCTGGCCGTCGAAGGCGAGTGCGGGGACCTCCTCGCTCATGGACACCGAGAGGAGAGAGTCGCGGATAGGTCTTGTCCTCTCCGCTGTGGAGGGCCTAGCCAACGCCGAACAATCCGAGCAAACCGAACACGAGGTCACCGTAGGTGAGCGAGACGAGCAACCCGCCGAATAACGGGACGAGAAACGGGATGCCAGGTGAAATCCACACGATATCGGCCGTCGAGAGGGTGTCGAGCCCCGCCCTGAGATCCGCAGGGGTCGTCCCGTAAGCGTCCCCATCGATGTCTGCCAGGAACGTCTCGGCCCCCCAGGGATCGTCCGGTACTCCCCCGTCTGTCGCGATAGATCCATCACCCGGCTGGCCTGGTGATGCTGGCAAACTCCCCGGATCGCGATACCGGTCGGGATCCGCACGGATTTCCTCGAGGGTGACGCCTCGCCACCGGAGGTACATTCTGAGTGCGTCCAGATCGAGCCCCCGCCACGCGAGCGATGACCTGAGGCCGGAGTACCACCGGTCTTCCGTTGACGTTTCCCCGAACTCCAGAAGTGTCCCGTATTCGGTCGGGGCAGTCTGAGGGTCGATCGGTTTGGCAACAAACATCCCCGGGGATACGTACCCCGAGAGACCGTTTTTTATCGCCAGTGCGAACGGGTACACCAGGCCGACCACGACTGCGTTAGTCAGAACTGTCAACGAGAAGACGCCAATGGTCGTCTGGACGATCGGGAGTTGTGCGAAGACGCCCTCGATGCCAAATTCCCACAGTCGATAGACCGGATAGGTTGGAAAGAGCAGCGCCACGACGAAAAACGCCTTTGCGTCGGCTCCACCGAAGCCGCCCATTAGCCAAAACCCGTAGGCCAATGGCACGACGAAGCCCAGACTGATACCGACTTGGAGGATGAAGCGTCGGCGGACGATCGGGAGCGATGGGCCAGTAAATAGAGAGAATGCCTCCCAGGCCAAGAGGACGATTCCGAGCCCGGCGAGTGGGTACCACCATTGGTTCGGGACGCGACGTGTTCGAATATCACGGTAGGCTGCATATCCGAACACCGGGACGGCCAAGAGACGGAGAAGATCCGGAAGGGAGGCGAACACGACACAATCGTGTAGACCCTGGGAGTTAGCCCTTGTGGGTGAGTCGACGAATAGAGGAACCCGGTCTGAATATGGTGAAGAACGAACAACTGGTAGGGAGACTGTTGAACGTTGGAGCCGAACTATTTTTCCACAACCGTTCGGATCCGAGAGACATATTGTACGGTGTACTGTTGACGATTTGGTATATGAGATGTCGGAGATGACGGGGGTTCGATATGCGTAGATGTCCGGAACTCCACCACTGTCCGATCGGTTTCCGCCCTTGAGCCAATGCGAGGCCTGCACGTATAGAGGGTAAATCGCCTCGGCAACAAATCGAGGGACTACTCGGAATTAGGCCTCGCTAAAATCTCTGACAGTACGCCTGTCTAACCAACGAAGGGAACCCGTTTGCCGTCCGCTATTAGATGACGCGGTTTTGCAAATAGTCGAGGTGCTTGGCGTTGTAGACGATTTGGACAGTGTCTGTGGCCGGTGAGCCGATACAGGTCAGCCGGACGTTCTTGTCCTCGACCTCTTCGTCCGAGAGGATTTGCTGCATGTCCATGTCGATTTCACCCTCTGTGACGATGGCGGCGCAGTTTGCACACGCACCGGCCCGACACGAGAACGGCCAGTCGTAGCCTTGGGCCTCGGCAGCTTCGAGGATGTATTCACTCTCGTTGACCTCGATGGTACCGTAATCCTCCTCGTCGAGGCCCGCATCGTCGGCCTTATCGAAGAGATCCTCGTCGTAAATTTCCCAGCCCTGGTCGTCGACCACCTCGTAATTCAGATATTCGACGGTTGGCATCGTCCGAGTGTTCACCCGCCTCCCGGTTAGATGTTGCTGTTTTTCCGTCATCCAGCACCCACTAACGGCTTGTGTCTCAAGGAGTCCGTCCGGACCGATACCCTTTCTGCGCGGGATCGCCCACCGTTGTACGTGTTTCCCACATTCGAGGTCGTTCCCGCACTGGACATGCAGGACGGACAGGTGGTCCAGCTCGTCGGAGGCAACCGTGGGACCGCGACTGAGTACGGTGATCCGAGGGCTGCGGCCAGGCGGTGGATTGATGCCGGCGCCCGGACCTTACACGTCGTTGATCTCGACGGAGCGTTCGAAGGTAAGCGGATCAATGCGGCGGCGATCGATGCCGTGTTGGCGGCCGTGGCGGAGGCTGAGGCCGATGTCGCCGTTCAACTCGGGGGAGGGATCCGGACGGCTACCGATGCACGATCGCTGCTGGATCGGGGCGTGGACAGGGTTATCTTGGGGACTGCCGCCATCCAACAACCGGAGATCGTCGACACGATCGCTGACACGCATCCCGACTCCGTAATCGTCAGCCTCGACGCCAGCGGTGGTGAGGTGGTAGTCGAAGGATGGACGGAGGGAACCGGCCTGTCACCGGCCGAGGCTGCCGGTCGGTACGCTGACGCGGGGGCCGCAGGGCTGTTGTACACAGACGTGGACGTTGAAGGCCGACAAACGGGCGTACGGACGGAACCGGTGCGGAC
>CAZKGF010000007.1:0-14029 GCA_964552115.1 uncultured Halobacteriales archaeon | reverse complement strand
CTGCAAGAGTTAAGTGTCGCCATCACCCCGGTGAAAGTGATGACAGACGACCCCGGTGAGGGGATGCTCTCTTGGGATGAATCCGTATTCCGGGACGAGCACGTCTTCGAGATCGATTACGTCCCGGAGGTGTTTCGCCACCGCGACACCCAGATGGACAATCTCAAGTACGCCCTCCGACCCGCAGTCCGGGGTTCTCGCCCATTGAACGTGATGTGTCAGGGTCCCCCGGGTACGGGAAAAACCACTGCAATTCACATCCTGTTCGACGAACTCCATGCCCAGACCGACGTGGAGGCAGTCCGGGTCAATTGCCAAGTCAATTCGACGCGGTACTCTGTGTTCTCGCGTCTGTTCGAGGGCGTCTTCGATTATGAGCCTCCGTCATCTGGCATCTCGTTCAAGAAATTGTTCTCCCAAGTGACCGACAAACTCGTCGAGGACGACCGCGTGCTCGTCGTGGCGTTGGACGACGTCAATTATCTGTTCTACGAATCCGAGGCATCGGACACGTTGTATTCGCTGTTGCGCGCCCACGAGGAGCACAGTGGCGCGAAAATCGGCGTCATTCTCGTCTCCTCGGATTTGGAACTCGAGGTTATCGACGAACTCGATGGCCGAGTACAGAGTGTTTTCCGACCGGAGGACGTTTACTTTCCGAAATACGGACAGACAGAAATCGTCGAAATCCTTCAGGAGCGTGTCGACCGTGGATTTCACGACGGTGTTATCGACGCTCCCACGCTAGATCGCGTCGGCGAACTGACGGCCGATCAGGGCGGAGATCTCCGGGTCGGAATCGATCTGCTTCGAAGGGCCGGGCTCAACGCCGAGATGCGTGGCTCCCGTACTGTCGACCGGGAAGACGTCGAGAACGCCTTCGACAAGTCGAAATACGTCCACCTGTCTCGACGGCTTCGGGAACTTACCGAGTCGGAATCCGCCTTGGTCGAGGTAATCGCCGAACTCGAGGGAGAACGTGCTGGCGAGATCTACGACGAGTTCAACGACCGGACTGACCTGGGATATACCCGCTATTCTGAGATTATCAACAAGCTGGATCAATTAGACGTGATCGACGCATCCTACGCCGAGGTTGATGGCCGCGGCCGGACCCGCGAACTTCGACTGAATTACGACGCCGAGGCAGTCCTCGATCGCCTTTAAAGTGCGACGAGGTTCAGGACCATCCCGAGGGAGATGACGACAGCGACTCCGACGGTTCCCAGCGTGATTTTCGTGGCAGTGCTCATGGAACGGTCGTCCGCTGGCCACGACGTAAAGCTACCCGATTTGCGGCGAGAGGCAGATAGGTCACAACCCGATTAATCTCCAGGCCCAGCGGCGACGGCCGCTCTTCTGGCGACCGACTTCCACCGTCCACTCTGAAATCTGAAGGTATTGACCCCAGCCTTGACCGTAAAATCTCCGAGAATTGCGAGGAAGACGGCGGGGTAGCCCAGCCCCAAACCCGGGGCAATCGCCCCGATGCCGGGGATCGCCACGGCGAACGTAGTGGGGAGGGCCACGATCGCAATCGGTATCCGAACCACGTATGAGCCCAAGAGGGTGCCGTAGAGTGGCCATCGTGTGTCTCCAGCTCCTCGGAGACTTCCCCGCATCGTTCGCGAGACGCTGAAGGCTGCCGTCGCGAGCCCGAAGAGTCGTATGAAGTCCACGGTCAGGCCCACGTGTTCGGTCCCGAAGGCCGCGGCTACCGGCCTGGCTGCGACGACAAGGACCACGGCGAGTGCGAGTTGGGTTATGAGGCCGATTCGAAGCGTCTGCCAGCCGTACGCCGTCGCAGCCTGTTCGTTTCCGGCCCCGAGGGACTGCCCGACGAGCGTGCTCGCAGCCGTCGAGAATCCCCACGCAGGCATCATCGCGAGTAGCATTACCCGGCGGCCGATTGCGTACGCCGCCAGTGCCGGCGTGCCAAGGACGCCCAAGACGAACAGGAACGGGAATCTGGCCGTGGATTGTAACAACCGCATTCCCGTCAGCGGCGTGGCCACCCGGACGATCTCGCCAATGAGTGCCGTGTCGATCTGCCTGCCCCGGATGGGAAGTGCGATCGCGTACCGATCGGAGACGAGCAACACGAAAAACACGATAGCTGCCAGTGTATTGGCGATCGTCGTTCCTAGTGCTGCACCGGTGACGCCGAGTGACGGAACCGGGCCCAGGCCGAAGACGAGTATGCCGTTCAACACTACATTCGTGGGCAACGTCAGCAACCGAACGTACATCGGGGTTCGCGTGTCCGCGCTCCCGGCCAGGGCGCGGGCAGCAGTCATACTCCAAAACCGAAAGACCAACGAAAGCATAATCACCTTGAGGTAGGCGGCGCCGTAGCCGATGGCGGCAGGATCGTTCGTGAGGATGTCGATCATCGGCCGGGCGTACAGCCATGACACGACCGTAAGGGGAACCGAGATGGCTAATGCGAGCCACACGGACTGTTTGACTGCGAGATCCGCTCTAGCCCGCTCACCAGCGCCCTGGAGGCGGGATACGACACTAATCGTCCCCGAGGTTAGCGCCAACGAGAGGCCGAACCCGATGAAATAGTACTGGAACCCGAGTTCGAGGCCAGCGATCGCTGCATCGCCGAGAGCAATCCCCACGAAGAGAAAGTCCGCCATCCGGAGGAGAACTCGTAGACCGCCAGTCACCATGACGGGGGCGGCGAGGTCGAGGGATTCGGAGGCCTGTGTCCGATCGACCAGTCCGTACCGGGCCAATACAGCTGGATACCAATCGAGAGCCCGCCCGATCAACGAGCGGATGACCATCTAGCCGGAATGCGTCTCGGGAGCACCTCTTACTTTTCGGATGCAGGTTAGGGAATCAACTGCTCGCCATCGTCGTCGTACAGGGTAATGGCGTCTACGGGACACGTACGGGCAGCGAACTTCGCGTCCAGTTCTTCGCCCGTGGGAACCTCGCGGACGAACGTCCCCGGTTCCTCCTCTTCGGCGTCGAGTAACACGGCCTTTCCAGCGTCCTCGTCCCGCTCGAACGCCTCCCACTCGGCGACACATTGAAACATGCCGATACAGGTCTCTCGGTCGAACTCGACGTGCATTGTCGGGCCTAGTCGGTAGGTCCCTAAAGACGTGCCGGAGCCAAGCGACGGTTTATCAGCAAGACTGCCCTAGGTCCCGGTAATGGAGGTTGAGGACGTCCCGGAAGTCCCGGAGTGGCTTGCTCCGCATTTGCAAGACCGGGGCATCGAATCGTTATATCCACCACAAGCGACGGCTGTCGAGGCCGGAGTGACTGAGGGGCACAATCTTGTCGCCTCGATTCCGACCGCGAGTGGCAAAACGCTCATCGCGTCGCTGGCGATGTTGTCAAGTATTCGCCGCGGTGGGACGGCGCTGTATATCGTCCCACTTCGCGCATTGGCGAGCGAAAAACGTGCAGAGTTCGAGGAATTCGAGGCATACGGACTCGACATCGGTGTGTCTACTGGGAACTACGAATCAGACGGTGGGTGGCTCGCCGGGAAGGACATTATCGTGGCAACGAGCGAGAAGGTCGACTCACTCGTCCGAAACAACGCTTCGTGGCTGGACGAGTTGACGTGCGTGGTGGCAGACGAAATCCACCTCGTTGACGACGGCGAACGTGGGCCGACACTCGAGGTGACACTCGCCAAACTCCGAAAGCTCAACCCAGACATCCAAACGGTTGCGCTGTCGGCGACGATCGGGAATGCGGACGAACTGGCAGCCTGGCTGAACGCTGAATTGGTCGATTCGGATTGGCGGCCGATCGAACTCCGCAAGGGCGTCCATTACGGTGATGCGGTTCACCTCGAGGACGGAGACCAAAAACACGTCCCGGTCACCAGTGGAGAGGATCCTCCGGCAGCCATCGTCCGCGACACGCTCGAAGAGGACGGTTCGACACTCGTCTTCGTCAATTCCCGTCGGAATGCAGAGTCCGCCGCACAGCGACTCGGGCGGACGACTGACGAGGCATTGTCGACCGACGAACGCGACCGGCTGTCACGCCTTGCGGGGGAGATACGTGACGTGAGCGACACGGAAACGAGCGAGGATCTCGCGGCAGCCGTGGAGCACGGGGCAGCGTTTCACCACGCTGGCCTCGCACGAGATCACCGCAGTCTAGTGGAGGATGCTTTCCGGGATCGGCTCATCAAGGTCGTAGCTGCGACGCCGACGCTGGCTGCTGGCGTCAACACGCCGTCACGGCGTGTGGTGGTCCGGGACTGGCGCCGGTATGATGGGTCGGTTGGCGGGATGCAACCGTTATCCGTCCTCGAAGTTCACCAGATGATGGGCCGCGCCGGTCGACCTGGTCGGGACCCCTACGGAGAGGCGCTGCTAATCGCCAGTACCCACGACGAACTCGACGAGCTGTTCGAACGATACGTGTGGGCCGATCCCGAACCGGTCCGCTCGAAACTGGCAGCCGAACCGGCACTCCGAACTCATATCCTTTCTACGGTTGCATCGGGCTTTGCTCGATCGCTTGATGGCCTGTTGGAGTTTCTCGAAGCGACGCTATACGCTACTCAGACCGCCGAGAGCGACCGGTTGGAACAAGTAACGACCGACGTCATCTCGTACTTGACTACGAACGACTTCCTCGAGCGCGACGGGGACGAACTGTCAGCGACCAACTTGGGGCACACAGTTTCACGGTTATATTTGGACCCGATGAGTGCCGCCGAAATAGTCAACGGCCTCCGTGCCTGCCAACGGCCCGTGAGCGCCGGTGCGCAGGACGAATTTAGACCAGCAAGCGAGTTGTCGGAAGATAATTCCGTACAGGAACCGACGGCATTGGGACTGTATCACCTGGTTTCGCGGACGCCGGATATGTACGAACTGTATCTCCGATCCGGCGACGACGAAGAGTATGCTGTGCTCGCAGCCGAACGTGAGGACGAACTTCTCGGGCGGCCCCCGAGCGAGTTCGAGGCGGATTTCGAAGACTGGTTGGCAGCACTAAAGACCGCACGGTTGCTGGAGGACTGGGCCAGTGAGGTCGAGGAAGATACCATTACTGACCGATACGGCGTTGGGCCAGGTGACATTCGCGGGAAGGTCGAAACCGCCGAGTGGCTTCTGGGTGCGGCGGAGTCACTCGCCGGCGAACTCGACATCGATGTCCAGGGAGCGATTCGCCGGGCCCGGACCCGGGTTGAGCACGGCGTCGCGGCGGAACTTCTGGATCTGACGAGCATCCGGGGTGTCGGTCGTGTCCGCGCTCGTCGCTTGTACGATGCTGGCATCGAGGACCGGGCTGCCCTTCGCGAGGCCGACAAACAAGTCGTCCTGGGTGCTCTTCGCGGCCGTCAAAAGACGGCGGAGTCAATCCTCGAAAATGCCGGCCGCCGAAACCCATCAATGGACGAAATCGAGCCTGATGGGGCGGCTGCTCCGGAGACAGAACCGGTCGGACGTGAGGTGAGCGATGAGGACTCAGTTCCCGAAGAAGATCAAGCGAGCCTGGGGGATTTCTAATGGAACTCGTCGAGGGGATTGCGACGATAACTGACGTGGAGAATTTCGTCGACGATATCGCTGCAACCGGTCGAACCCACGATGTGGCCGTCCAAGCGATGGATGCGAGATATGTGGTCGATCGAATACACATCGCACAGGCCGTTCGGTTGGCGGCTCGTGCGATCGACCGGGGCGAGGCTGTTGCTCGGAACCGCTCGATGGAGATTCTTTTGTACGCAGCCGGGAGTCGACAGATCGACCAGGCCCTGGAGATGGGTGTCAAACCGGGTGAACTGCCAGTTGTAGTCGTCGTAGATGGTGCCAACGGCCCCGATGTGAGTGAACGCGAGTCGGCTGCAGCCGCCGACATCCGGGACCGCTTGGCGCCAGCAGCAACGCTTGGGGACCCGGACGTGGATCGAGTCCGCGAATTTTTCGACGTGAGAGAGCCAGAGCTGGCCGCTGCTGGCGGCGATCTCTCGGGGATTATCCGGGAACGCGTTGCCATGCTCGTCGTCGAACGGTAACGACCGGCCGCCCGGTCGAAATGTACAACCCTACAAGGGCAGAAAGAGCGGTAGATGGATGCAGTCACTCGCCACCGTGTCACCGTCGAGCCGGCGACGGGATCCCCGACAGAAATTGCGTATTATACTGGCGGGACTGGGCCGCCCGTCGTCCTCATCCACGGGATCGGACTGGACGCATCCGGCGTCTCCTGGCGAGAGACGATTGAACACCTTACCGAGAATTTCAGTGTCTACGCGCTAGATCTCCCCGGGCACGGCAACAGTGCTACTCCACAGGAGTCACCCACGACGGCATACTTTCAAGAGATATTGGACGCCTTTCTCAGGTCTCGGGGGATTCCGACTGCTGCACTCGTTGGCATTTCGATGGGTGGGGCGATCGCCTTAGCCCAGACGTTGGAGACTGAGGCACCCAGGGGGTTGACCCTCGTCGATAGCTATGGATTGGGTTCGGACACGTATTGGCGGGCCCCTGCGAGGGCGTTGCTCCAGTCAGTCGGTGGCACCGGTCTCTGGGACAGCGTCACTCGATCGAAACCGGTCGTCCGCCAAATCGTAGGATCGTTGACCGCCGGGTCAGGAACAGATCAATCCCTCGTAGAGGATGTCCACGCCGCCGTTTCGGCACCCGATGCACTTCGGACGATGCGGCGGTGGCAGCGTAACGAATTTGGCACTTTCGGGTTTCAAACGGACTCCAACGACTCTCTCAACGGCCTCGACGTCCCGACATTGGTGGTCCATGGGGCTAGCGATCCCATCGTCCCGGTTTCCTGGTCTCGCCGTGCCAACGAGGCGATTCCGGACAGCCAATTACGCGTTTTCGAACACAGCGGTCACTGGGTTCCTCGCGAGCAACCGGCGGAATTTGCCAAGAGGACGGCTACCTTTCTGGAACGTATTGAGTCGACGAGTCAGGCCAAACGTGCCACGATGGAGTGACGGACACCACGCTGCCCGGGGAGCGAGTAGCACCTGCAAGCAGCTAATTCACAGGTTCACCCGCAGTCACGTGGGAACCCATGCCACTGGCTCGAGCCGAGGTTCGGGGACGGAACATGGAACAGTTTACCACGACGATACGAATTGTGAGTGACGTAGGTCCTCTTTACAATCACACAATATGATATAACTCTGATTATGCCGGCCTGAACTCTAAACCAAATTTTTCTGGTGAGTTATACACCCAATACCCTTGTCTGGATGGGGACAATCACGCTTCCTCCTGTGACATGAAAAAGACGAGATAGTCCATTCTGGATTCGAACCAGAGTCTTCAGCCCCAGAAGCTGAAAGGATTGGCCACTACCCCAATGGACTGGCAATTGCCCGGATATTGTCTCAACCAGGTGCAGTTGAATAGCTGGTTAGAGAATATGAATATTGCGAAGCAGATTCGGCAGGGTTGCTGCTGGATGGTGGAGCAGACATGCTCCCGGAGACGAATCCACGAGAGATTAATCGGTTACTGAAGGTGGAATGGAAACCTCCACGGTGCTTGTCCGCGGTCTCGGTGGACTTGGGTCTGAGCGAATGCAGACATGACGCTTCGACACTACCAACGTCTTGGAGCGAGCAAGAATCTCTGCCGTTGCTTTCCAGTGAGACCGATACCTACAGGGTCCCCACACACGACCACTCCCCCATGTACGTCGGCCGGTTCCTCGTCGTCGGGTCTGACAGAGGCGGCTATCGGGTCTCATCGCGCTCGTTCCCGAACAGACAGGCGGTAGCGCGAGACAACGCCATCACGATTGGACCGACTGACGACGCCCCCACTACCGACAATCCATACATTTCGTACAATTGCCTTCGAGAAACCGACCGCGGTGTTGTTATTGGGAACGGATCGCACGTCGATGCGATCGCGGAGAAACTGGGTCTGGGGACGCCGGCGAGAGACGCCATCTCGGATCCGCTCTCTGTGTTGGATTTCGAGAAGGATGACTACGATACGCCACGAATCGCTGGGATCGTGGGGATTGATTCGGACGATCCGACAGCCGGTGGACCGGGCGCCATCGTAGGGATCGTCCGCCGAGACGCGCTCATCGTCGAGGCAGTCTCAGAGCCCACCCTTGTCGCGACCTACGAGCGCAATCGCCCCACGCCATTCGACTTGGATGCGACTACTGCTTCCGGGGCGGCTCGCGAACTCTACGATCATGAATTCGAACACCCCGTTTGTGCGGTTGGCGTAACGGTCGAGGCCGGCCAGTTCGACATTGCGACTGTTAACGAGTGATGCCGATCGGACCCGGAGCTTATGCGGGCGGCCCAACTCCATTCTAACCATGCAGATCGGTGTTCTCTCTGACATTCACGGGAACAGGATTGCGCTGGAGGCGGTCCTTTCAGATATGCCAGCAGTGGACCGGCTCGTTTGTGCTGGGGACATCGTCGGCTACAATCCGTGGCACGCCGACTGCATCGAGATACTCCGAGATCGATCTATTCGATCTGTCATGGGGAATCACGACCGAGCAGTCGCCGAGAATTCACCGTTCGCGTTCAATCACCAAGCCGCCGCGGCGGTCGAACACGCCCACGATCAGCTAACATCGTCCCAATTGGAATGGGTGCGGACGCTTCCAGACGAACTATCGCTGTTCGACGGCCGACTCAAACTCGTCCATGGCCATCCAGCTGATCCGGACCGGTATACCTACCCGGAGGAATTCAGCCCCCAGCTTCTCGGTGACGAATCGGTTCTCGTCTTGGGTCACACCCACGTACAGCACCACGAACAGTTCGACGAAGGTGTGGTGATGAATCCCGGTAGTGTCGGACAACCCCGCGATGGGGATCCGCGTGCAGCTTATGCCGTCCTTGATCTCGACGCCAGAACGGTCACGGAACACCGGGTCTCGTATGATGTTGAATCGGTCGTTTCTGCCGTCCGTGACACCGGCCTTCCCGAGCAAATCGGGACACGACTTCGAAACGGCACCTAGAAGACGTCCTGAATATGATCCAGCGCAGATTCGCGGTCTTCCCACGGAACGAAGATTGCTAACGAAGTCGCGCTCGTGATGATGTCGTGAAGATAAATGTGTGCCTCGCCCAACGGATCGAGGACCTGCCTGACAGCGTCACCCTGGTCTTGTAAATCGCCTCCAGTGATGCGGATAATTGCGATGCCCTCCTCAACCGTCACGCTCGAGAGAATCTCGTCTTCGACTACCTCTTCATGGAGCAACGTTTCGGCGTCGGTTGCGTGGCGAGCGTCGATGTAAAACGAAACCGAATCCATCCCACTGGAGACGGTTTCGACGTTAATGTCTGCCGCAGCCAACGCTGACGAGAGTTGCGCGAGGACACCTGGCTGGTTTCGGATGGCACGACCGGCCACGGTCACACAAACGACCTCTCGTTCGTGCATGTCGATGAGATTCTCGAATTCTCCCTCGATAGACGTTCCTCCAGTCAGCAGATCGCCGTGTTGGTAGTGGACAACGCGGACGTTCAAGTCACCACTCTTGTAGGTCAGTGCAGACGGCGCAACGACCTCTGCTCCCCGAAAGGAGAGGCTGCGGAGTTCGTCAACAGTAATTTCCCCGACGTTCCGTGCCCCTTCGACGACGTACGGGTCGCCAGTCATTACACCCTCGACATCTGTCACAATCACGACCTCGTCGGCGTCCATGTAGTTTCCGAGCATCACCGCCGTCGTGTCGCTCCCGCCGCGACCGAGTGTGGTGATCGTTCCGGTATGATCTTCGGCGAGAAAGCCGGTAATGACCGGGACAACACCAGTGGCCATCTGTTCTGCGCAGTGCTTGGCCCGAGCACGGGTTTCCTCGACGTCGACCTCGCCGTACTCGTCGGTGATTATTGGCCAGTCCGGACGACCAGGTTCGAGAAACTCTGCCTCGATCCCCCTCGATTCGAGTGCTCCTTTCAGCATTCGGACGGAGGTCCGTTCGCCCATACTCACAATCTCTGCCCGGTCCGCCTCACTCGCGTCGAACTTCATCTCGTCGAGCAATTCGTCAGTCGTTCCGCCCATGGCACTGACGACGACGGCTACTTCGTGTCCGGCCTCGACTGCTGCCGCGATCGAGTCCGCGGCACGATTGATCCGGTCGCCGTTGGCGACACTCGTCCCGCCAAATTTCGCAACTAAACGCATCGCACCACCCCGCCTGGACGGCCGTAACTCATTGACGCCGCTTCAACGCCGGTGTGGTTAACTGTGTCCATCTCAGACCTGGGGGTCCTGGGGTTTCATACACCTCGCCGTCCTCGAACCGGCCATGCAGGTGCGGGACGCCGTCGAGGCCGACGCGCCGCGGCTGGCGAGTTTGACCGATGCTCCGGTCGATGTCATGCGAAATCTCATCCATGACCGAACGGTCCGTGTGGCGGTCGAGCCCCAAGCGGACGCAGAGTCCGACCGTGGCGACGCGGATCTTCTCGGTTTTGTCAGCTTTGACGCACGCGCCCATACCGTTCACGTCACGCAGGTTCGAGGACAGCCCGAGACTTACGATCGGCTGCTTGCAGAACCATTGCAGTTTGCGGAGACGGAAGGGATGGCTGTGGAAGTCCTCGTCCCGGAGGATGAGACGAATCTCGCTGATGCAGCCCGCGCGGCCGGGTTCGAAGCAACTGGGAGTGGTCCACGATTTGACGGTCGGCCCACGGTGCGATTCCGATTGAACGCATGAGATGCCAGGGTGGAAGGGTACGTGGGTCGTGTTGAGTACGCGGGACGCTTTTCGGGGAGAAAACAAGGGTTATCCCTGGTGGTCGCTATCCGCCGCGCATGAAGGTGCTCGTCACCGATCCGATCGCGGACGCCGGGCTCGACCGCCTCCGCGACGCTGGCCACGAGGTTGAAACAGCCTACGATGTGGCCGGCGACGATCTGCTGGCAGCTGTCGCCGACGTTCATGCCCTGATCGTCCGCTCGGGGACCGAGGTGTCTGCGGACGTGCTCGCAGCCGCTCCGGACCTGGTTATCGTGGGGCGCGCCGGGATCGGTGTCGACAACATCGACCTCGATGCGGCAACGGAACAGGGAGTGATCGTTGCCAATGCTCCACAAGGAAACGTCAGAGCAGCAGCCGAACACACTGTTGCGATGACCTTCGCCGCAGCCCGATCGATTCCCCAAGCCCACATTCGCCTTCGAGGTGGAGAGTGGGCCAAAGGTGAGTATCTCGGGACGGAAGTCAATGGCAAAACGTTGGGCGTTGTTGGCTTTGGACGGGTTGGCCAAGAAGTTGCGAAACGTCTAGGCAATCTCGGGATGGAACTGATAACGTTCGACCCGTATATCAGCGAAGACCGAGCGGCCCAGATTGGGGCAGACCTCGTCAAGGACTTAGAAACCTGCCTGTCGGCGGCCGACTTCTTGACGATTCACACGCCGCTTACGAGTGAGACCGAGCACATGATCGGCGAGGAGGAACTTGCGCAACTCGAGGGCGGGTACGTCATCAACTGCGCTCGCGGCGGGATCGTTGACGAATCTGCCCTGGCGGCTGCCGTCGAGGACGGCATCGTCGCTGGAGCCGCAGTTGACGTGTTCAAAGACGAACCAGTTTCGCCAGATAATCCATTGCTGGACGTTGACGACGTGGTCGTTACGCCACACTTGGGCGCGTCCACAGAGGCGGCCCAGCAGAACGTCGCCGTCTCGATCGCCGAACAGATCATTGCCGCCTTCGAAGGTAATCCTGTTTCGAACGCACTCAACGCTCCATCCATCGATCAGAGTACGTACGACGAACTTAGACCATACATCGAACTGGCCGAAACAGCAGCCAAGATCGCCGTCCAACTGTTCGATGGCCACCTCGCTTCCGTCGAAATCGAATACGCGGGTGACATCGCCGAACGGGACGTCGACTTGATTACAGCGAGTGCACTCAAAGGGGTGTTCAAACCTCTTGAATGGCAGGTCAACGCCGTCAATGCACCACAAATTGCCGAGGAACGCGGAATCGACGTCGTCGAGTCGAAAACCCGCCATTCAGCAGACTTTCAGTCGCTCGTAACTGTGACCGTTGGTGACGGAACTGATAGTGTCAGCGTGTGTGGCACGGAATTCACTGGCGGGGATCTACGGATCGTGAAGATCGATGATTATCGGGTCGAGGCGGTCCCACACGGCCATATGCTGGTCGCAAGAAACCGTGACGTCCCCGGGGTAATCGGATTTATCGGGACGGTACTCGGGGATCATGGTGTCAACATCGCCGGTATGTTCAACGGGCGTGGGACTATCGGCGGCGAGGCGTTGTCGGTTTATAATACCGACGACCCGGTTCCTGAGGAAGCCTTGGAACGGCTGACTGCAGACGATCGAATAACTGAGACAAACTACATTTCGTTGGACGACGGGTGAGGTGCTGACCAGGTTCCAACGACTGGTCGGACTTTTTCTCCTGACTCTCGGTCGTCGAGGACGGATTCGTACTGGCGCCGTATTTCGTCGAGTTGGCGGTCTTTTCGTGCCAGTTGTGTTTCTAGTACTGCCACCCTGATCTGGAGGTATTCACGGCTCGAAACAGCGGATATCGAGTCTCCTGTCTTTCCCGAATCAACGTTCTCCACCGGGGGATCGATCTGAGCACGCCCCGGTGTTGGACGAGCAGATACCTTCGTGTGTGGTGGGTCCATGGGATCCGTCTGGACCCTGGGTAGCTGTGGCCAAAACAGTTAGTCAGACGGCTGTCATTCAGTCTGTCGGCGGTCTCGCACTCCCGGGGCTTTTTCTCTCCTGGTCCGGTCTTCTCTTGTATGACTGAGCAGCCGGATACGGGCCCTATTTCCTTCGGCACAGATGGGTGGCGGGCAACACTGTCCGAATTTACGACACCGCGGGTTCGTATGGTCGCCCAGGGAGCAGCCGACTATTTCTCAGAGGGGCCCATCGCGGTTGGCTACGATGCACGACCCACATCCCGTGATTTTGCTGAAGACGTTGCGGGTGTGCTCGCGGCCAACGATTTGGATGTGTGGCTCGCGGCCAGAGATTGTCCCACCCCTGCGACGGCCTGGACGGTAGCGGACAGCGCCCTCACCGGCGGGATCGTGATAACAGCATCCCACAACCCACCGGAATACAACGGCATCAAGTTTTTGCCACCGAGTGGCGCGCCGGCGCCCCCGGCGATGACCGATGCCATCGAGGAGGCCCTGGCTCCACCCGAGGAAGGTGGGGACGGCTCCATCACCGAGCGTGACTTCATCGAGCCATATGCGACCCACGTGGAGCAGTTCGTGGATGCCACACTGGCCGGACAGCAGTTGGCCTACGACGCTATGCACGGCAGTGGCCGAGACGTCACTGACGCCGTCCTCGAACGGGCCGGCGCCTCGGTGACACGGCTCCGATGTCGGACGGACCCGGATTTCGGCGGCACCGCTCCGGAACCGACGCCCGATCGCGTCGGGGACCTTGTCGAAGCTGTCCAAGACGGTGATGCGGCGCTTGGAATCGTCAATGATGGTGACGCTGACCGCGTTGGCGTTGTTACCCCGAATCGTGGATTTCTCGATCCAAATCTGTTCTTTGCGGCGATCTACGACTATCTCCTCGAGACCGACCAAGGCGATGTGGTTCGGACTGTCTCGACGAGTTCTATCGTCGATCGTGTCGCGAACGCCCATGGACAAGCGGTCCACGAAACGGCGGTCGGGTTCAAGTGGGTGGCCGAGGCCATGGATACCTACGAAGCCCTGATGGGGGGTGAGGAAAGTGGGGGATTTGGGATCACGGACCATCTCCGCGCGAAGGACGGAGTGCTATTGGCTCTGGTTGCTGCCGCCGCGGACGCAGCACGGCCCCTCGACGACCGGGCGGACACCCTTCTCGAAACGCACGGTGAAATCTACCAGGGAAAGCGTAGTTTGGACTGCCCCGACGATCGCAAAGAAACGGTTCTTGACGAACTCGGAACTGTCCTGCCCGAACGCGTTGGTGGCTCCCATGTCGCGGACGTTTCGACCGTCGATGGCTTCAAAATCTTCCTGGAGGATGGCAGCTGGCTGTTACTCCGGCCC
>CAZKGF010000006.1:0-25043 GCA_964552115.1 uncultured Halobacteriales archaeon | reverse complement strand
GATGTCTCCGCGGCGTTCATCTACGGACTGACCGCGATGCAGGCGGTGGCCGGGGGCGGAGGGCTACGCCTTCGGGACCGCTTCCATGGTAACATCCGGATGCGTCATGGCTAGGCAGTGTCACGAAAACACTTGCCCAGTGGGTGTAGCCACCCAGAACGAAAAACTGCGTGAGCGATTCCCCGGTGAACCCCAACACGTCATCAATTACATGACGTTCATGGCCCAGGAGCTCCGCGAAATCATGGCCGAACTGGGCTTTCGGACCGTCGAGGAGATGGTCGGCCGTGTCGACGTGCTCGAGCAGCGGACTGACGTCGAACAGGACAAGGCCAAGAAACTCGATCTCTCGTCAGTCCTTGTCGAACCCAGTAGCGACTACGATGTTGACCGCACGAAAACACGCGAGCAGGAGGGTGAGCTCGAGCAGGCCCTCGATTGGGAGCTCATAGAGGCCGCCACACCCGCGATCGAAAACGGAGAACCGGTGACACTCAGACGGGAGATCGACAACGTCAATCGGACTGTCGGTGCCACGCTCTCGCATCGAATCTCTCAAGAATACGGTATCGATGGGCTCCCTGAAGACACGATCTCCTGTCGGTTTGACGGGACAGCCGGACAGAGTTTTGGCGCGTTCTGCCAGAGTGGGATTACGATGGAGTTGGTTGGGACCGCCAACGATTACGTCGGCAAGGGCCTTTCTGGCGGGAAATTGATCGTCAGAACTCCGGATTCTGCCAGTTATGACGCCGCCGAAAACATCATTGCGGGCAATGTCGCTCTCTACGGCGCCACGCAGGGAGAATGTTACGTCAATGGAGTCGCTGGTGAGCGGTTTGCCGTCCGAAACTCCGGTGTCATGGGCGTCGTCGAGGGGGTCGGTGACCACGGCTGTGAGTACATGACCGGCGGAGCCATCGTGGTTTTGGGTGAGACCGGGAAGAACTTCGCGGCCGGCATGTCCGGCGGGATCGCATACGTGTACGACCCCGACGACGAATTCGCCGAACACGCCAATACGGGGATGGTGACGCTCTTCGAAACGCTCGATCCAGCCGACCGAGACCTGGTGACTCGGTTGGTCGAAAACCACGCAGCCTACACCGAATCGGACCTGGCCGAAGAGTTGCTCGCCGATTGGGATGCCGAAATCGAGGCGTTTACGAAGGTCATGCCTGACGCGTATGCGGAAGTCATTGCCGACCGCGAACGTGACGACGTTCGAAGTGAGTTACCGTCGGCCGCGACGCCGACGGCCGGGGGTGTCGAACCGGGAGCCCGTGGTGAAGCCGACGATTGAACGCGCCCCTCATTCGTCGATCCCCTCTTTGGGGTACCCGGTATTCGACAGGTGAGAATGGATTGCCCTGCCTGGGCACCGGTAAAATCAATTCACTGACTCGGGCAACCCAGCGTCGGACGATCACAGACGCCATCACCCGTCCTCGGTCAGACCGTCACGAGCCATCCAGATCGTCGTTTTTGAATCTTCGGAGCAGTGTGACCTAAAGGATTAACACGGGCCCGAGGCACTCGGAGGTATGTTCGATAAGGCGACCTGGATCCGGCTTCCACGGAATGTCGTCGTGGGCCACGACGTCCTCGATCGGACGGTCGAGGCCGTCGAGGACGTGCACCTATCGGGCCGACCATTAATCGTGACCAGTCCGACTCCCCGGGTCGTCGCAGGGGATCGCGTGCTCGAGGGATTCGAAGCTGCCGGCGCAGATCCGGCATTGATAGTAATCGAGACAGCCACGTTCGAAGCCGTCGAGACAGTTCGGGAGCGGGCGGAGTCAGTCGGGGCTGGGTTTTTGGTCGGTGTCGGGGGAGGGAAGGCGATCGACATCGCGAAGACGGCAGCGGCGGAACGTAACTGCGGATTCGTGTCAGTACCGACTGCTGCAAGTCACGACGGCATCGTCTCCGGCCGTGGCTCCGTTCCCGAAGGGGATACACGGCATAGTGTCGCTGCGGAACCCCCGCTCGCTGTCATTGCAGACACCGGGATCCTCGCCGACGCGCCCTGGCGGCTCACCACGGCCGGGTGTGCGGACATCATTTCAAACTTCACTGCTGTGCGCGACTGGGAGTTGGCTCGTCGCCTCCGCAATGTGACGTATTCTGAGTACGCCGGAGCCCTCTCCCAAATGACCGCTGAGATGCTGGTGAGTCAGGCCGACTCTATCAAACAGGGACTCGAGGAGTCCGCATGGATCGTGGTCAAGGCGCTCGTCTCCTCCGGCGTGGCAATGTCGATCGCCGGGTCGTCGCGTCCGGCAAGTGGCGCCGAACACCTCTTCAGCCACCAACTCGATCGGCTCGTTCCCGATGGAGCGCTACATGGGCACCAAGTCGGCGTCGGAGCCATCATGACGGAGTATCTTCACACCGGCGACGCGGGCCAGTGGCGGGACATCAGGGATGCCCTCGCCACCATCGGGGCACCGACGACAGCTGCCGAACTTGGAATCGAGCCGGAGACGGTTGTCGAAGCGCTCACAGGCGCACACGAGATTCGCGACCGGTACACCATCCTGGGTGACGGCATGAACGAAGCTGCTGCTCGTGAGGTCGCCTCCGTTACCGGAGTCATCTGATTCAGGCAACGACCGGTTGTCCTGACCGGACCGCCGGTTCCCAGGCTGCCTGGGCATTCGGCACACCACCTTCGCAGGAGGCCGAAAATACGACAACCAGTCGGTAGAGTGTGTCTCCATCCGGATCGTCATCGTTTCGGAGTCCCGCGATGGTTACCGTCTCAAGGCCGTCGACCTGACAGCGGACGCCAGTCTGGCCTTCGACGGCATCACGCACCGCATCTTCCAGTGAGGTGTGCGTGCCAACGGCCGTTCCTGGGAGCGCTGGTTGCCCCTCGCCATCGACGTGGAGCACGTCTCCCTCATCGTTTCGGACCTGCGCGTACACATCAATGAGGTCCGCGTCGTGATACAGTTCCCGAGCCCGTTCGTACCGTGAGGCCGGGAGTGAGATCGTCGTCTGTGATACGGGAAACGAACCGTAGACTGCCTCGAGTGAGGCAATCCGCCCCTCCACCCGCTCCCGTGATCGCGCCGCAATACCCATGGCCCCGAATACACCCTTGTTGAAGTATAAACCCTTGAGCCCGTTTTCGGCGGTGGAAACCAGTGTGAGAATTCGATTGCCATCAGTCGATTATTCCAAATATCGATGTCCATATTTCGTTGGGATCCCGGCGCTGTCTTGCGGCAGTCGTGATCTCGGACCGTCCACCCCACCCCTCGCTGCGCTCCCCATCAGTGGCTATAGAGATTCGGCCCACTCAACAACGGCCCCGAACCCGGACTCTCCCATTCATGGGTGTCTTTTTACCTCCAGCCCGAGACTCACGTCCGTATGCGTGTGGCGTTGGTTGCGATGGAGACGACGCACTACCGTGACACGGACGGTGCGCGTCGATTCGAACGACTTGCACGCCTGCTCTCCGACCGGGGCCACGATGTAACCATACTCTGTGCACAGTGGTGGGATGGCCATCCGGACACCTGGGAAGCCGACGGAATCAGGTACCGAGCGGTCACGCTCGGGCCTAATCCACGCAGTTTCGCCGCGAAGCTCCCCTTCACCCTCGCCCGCCATCGGCCGGACGTCATCCACGCACGGCCCCGCCCTCCACAGGCCGTAGTCACGGCAACCATTGGCGGCTTCCTCGCTAGAGCTCCGGTGGCCGTGGAATGGTTTGGCGACGAAACACTCCCCACGGACTCCGCCTGGACCCGCCGTGCAGCTCACGCTCCAGCCGCAATCGTGACACCTTCCGAGTTCGTCCGGACGGCTGTTCGAGAGCGAGGTGCATCGGCCGACACGGTCCGAGTGATTCCCGAAAGTATCGACTTTGATGCGATCGAGACTGTCGACCCTGCCGAAGAAATCGATGTCGCCTACGCCCACTCACTCGACGAAACGGCCAATCTCGAGAGCATGCTCCTCGGACTGGCCGAACTCCGGAATCGAGACTGGTCGGCGACCATCGTCGGAGAGGGTCCAAAGCGAGAGGCCTACGAAGCCCAGGCCGCCGACTTACGGATCGACGATCGCATCGACTTTGTCGGGGGGTGTGACCGGAATCAACGTCTCGCAATCTATCGTGGCGCTCACGCTTTCGTCCAGACGGCCACGAAAGAGTATTTTGCCACTGAATTACTCTGGGCATTGGCCTGTGGCTGTGTGGGCATCGTCGAATATCAGGCCGACTCCAGCGCACACGAACTCATCGAGAATTACTCCCGAAGTTATCGCACGACAAATCCGCAACAGCTTGCTGACGCAATCGTCGATGCTGGCGAATTCGATCATCAAACCATTGACGACACCTGGTCGGAGTACGATCACACGCCGATCACGTCCCAGTACATCGATGTCTACCGCGATCTCACCGAGGAGTATGGGTGGTTCGACTAGCGATCTAACGCTTCTCTATGTTCGGCGGCGGCCACAACATCGACGGCCGCTCGATTGGCAGCAACGTCGTGGACGCGAACGACGTCAGCCCCGCGTTCGGCGGCAATGGCTGAGGCCGCAATCGTGGGATCGGTTCGGTTACCGGCATCCCGCCCGACGCGGCTGAACATCGACTTGTGAGAGTGGCCAATCAAAATCGGGCAGCCCAACGCCCGGAACTCGTCGAGTCGGTTCAGTAATTCGAAATTCTCCTTCTTCGACTTCCCAAACCCGACACCTGGATCGACCAGAATCTGTGAGCGGTCCAGTCCCGCCCGTTCGGCCAGGAGGACGCGTTCTGCGAGGACGTCAATGACGTCGGTGACCACATCGTCGTAGTGAACGTCACGATCGGGAACGACGGGGGCGTCGATGGAGTGCATAAGTACGACCGGGACATCGAACTCGGCTGCGAGGCGCCGCATTGCCGGATCGACCAATCCTGTAACGTCGTTTAGAATGTCCGCTCCAGCAGCCAGTGCTGCACTGGCCACGTCGGGTTTCCGGGTATCCACAGAAACCAACGCCTCGGAATCGGCGATAGCCTCGATGACCGGGACGACCCGAGACCGTTCCTCCTCCACTGAGACCGGATCCGCCCCTGGCCGCGTAGACTCTCCCCCGACATCGATCACATCCGCGCCTTCGGCCACCATTTCCTGCGCGCGAGTTACAGCCGGTCCGGTCGTTGCGAACCGCCCACCATCGTGAAAGCTATCGGGTGTCACATTGAGTATCCCCATTACAGCGGTCCCAGGGCCCGTCCATGGCCAAGCATCGCGATCTGGCTCAACCCCGATATTCAATTGGTGGCGGATACGGCGGGCGAGGGGGGCGAGTCCATACGGCTGCTGTTGCAGCTTCTCAGTCAGCCGTTTGAACTGTGCGAGCGTCGCCATCAAAACAGCCTGCACCGGTTCTTCGTCCTGGTCGTTCAGGCCGGAAATTGCACATTCTCCACCCAACGACAACAATTCTTCCTTGATGTACCTGGCTTGGCGAGGCTGGACCCGGATCGTGAGTACACGATGCACCCCCTTCCCCCGCATCCGCCACGTGCCCGCCTCCGTGACGTGGTTCGCCTCCAGTATCTCTCGAGCAGACGATAATGAGTCGACACGATGTGGAACCACCGGTTCGGCCCACCGTGGGCGTGCCTCACCCACCGTGTACAACGACCCGACCACCAACACGCAATCCTCCGGTCCGGCGGCCTCGAGAGCGATATCGACCGCTCCGGCGACGTCCGACCGGGTTTCGACTGTCGCCGCCGTTTCCCGCTCGAAGGCCCGGGCTACCACCGTTTCGTCCTCGGCTCGGGCGCGATTGGGGTGACACGCCACGACGTGGTCGACGTCGGAAAGAGCGCGTGCCATTCCACGGACGTCCTTGTCAGCCATGACCCCAGCCACCACGTGGAGATCGGTTATCTCGAAACTCTCCAGCGTCTCGACGACGGCCTCGACGCCACCAGGATTGTGAGCCCCGTCCAGTACGACCATCGGGTCCCGATCAACAACCTCGAATCGGCCTGGCCACTCGGCTTTTCGCAAGCCGGTTGCAAGCGTTTCCTGAGACACGTCGGTGACCTGTCTCGCAAGGAGGACCGCGACACCCGCATTGCGAGCCTGATGGGGGCCCAACAATCCCAAGCGCGTCTCGAATTCTACATCGTCCCCCGCCAACCCAACCACCCCCTCCATTGCATCGCGTCCTCGCCAGTCCACCCGCAACGTGGGGTCGACTACGGCCTCTCCGGTACCCACGGTGACAACGTCGTCCACAGCGTCTCGTATCGCATCCAGCGCATCGCCGGTTGCAGCCGTAACAAGTGGCCGATCAGCCGATGCGACAGCTGCTTTGTCGCGAGCGATCTCTGCGACAGTCTCCCCCAGAACGTCCGTATGTTCGAGCGTGATCGAGGTAACGGCCGCCGCGACCGATTCGACGGCACTCGTCGCGTCCAGCCGACCCCCTATTCCCACCTCCAAGATTGCGACATCGATGTCCTGGCGACCGAATTCCCACAGAGCCATCGCCGTCAACGTCTCGAAGTACGTTGGCGGTTCATCTTCACTCGCCCGTTCGGTCAGATACTGGCCAACACGCTCGACGAATTCGATGAGGGAAGTCTCTGAAATGGGCCGTTCGTTGACCCGGATTCGTTCGCGGACGTCTCGCATGTGGGGAGACGTGTACAATCCAACATCCAGCCCGGCCTCCGAGAGGACCGACTCCAGCATCCGTGCAGTGCTTCCCTTCCCATTGGACCCGGCAATCTGAATGCTATCGAAGTCGTGCTCAGGGTTCCCGAGGTGCTCGAGAAGCGCCGCCGTTGCGGCCGTCCCTGGCCGCTGGGAATAGCGCTTGAGATCGAACAGCGTTCCCGCAGCCTCGTGGAATTCCATGCGTTCGGCCACCGGGCGGGACCGCTTAGACCCTTCGGACGAGTCCCTTAGAGTTGGCGACGTTCAAGCTCAGTTTCGATACCGGCGTTGCGAAGGTCCTCGCGTATCCGATCTCGGAGCGGATCGGGCACCGTCTCACGGCCGACCGGCACGGCCGTTCCGCCGTCGTCTGCCCCAGGAACTTTCCAGTATAGCACACACTGACTTGGCGGATAGTACTCGATACTATATCGATCGGTTTCGCCCCGGTAATGTACGCGGGCAGCACGCCCTTCCCGTTGCCACCCCTCCTGGTCGGTCAGGGCGTCTAGTTCCCGTTCGATACGGTCGAGTGCCATGGACGAGCGACGGACGAGGGGATCCAAGTGAATTGCGGTTTCTGTACCGCTCTCAATCGTGCCTGAAACATCTGGTACCGGTGAACACCATCGCGATATCGTTGTCCTCCGCGGCGTCGATCACCGCCTCGTCGTTTTGAGACCCTCCCGGCTGAACAATCGCCTCAATACCGGCATCCGCCGCAATTTCAACCCCGTCGGGAAACGGGAAGAATGCGTCAGAGGCCATTACAGCACCACTGGCGTCCTTACCCTCCGCATGTTCGTCAGCTTTCATGGCTGCCAGGCGAACGGCATCGACCCGTGATACCTGGCCCATCCCAATCCCCACTGTTTCCGTCCCCGTTGCGAACAGTATTGCATTGGATTTGACGTGTTTGATCGTCTGCCAGGCGAATAGCAGTGAGTCGAGGTGAGCCTCCGTCGGTGCTCGGTCCGTCACCGTCTCGAGATCGCCACGCTCGAGGTGTTGTTGGTCGGCCTCCTGGACGAGGTGACCACCGGTGAGATCTTTTATCCGGAACCCGTCACCAGCGCGATCGAGCGGTCCTACTTCCAGCACACGGAGTGATTCCTTCGATTCGAGGATATCCAATGCTGCTAGTTCGAACGCAGGTGCAACAACGACCTCCTTGAACGACTCGACAATTCGGTCGGCTGTCGGCCCATCACACGGACGATTCAGCGCGACGATTCCCCCATAGGCCGACATTGGATCCGTCGAAAGCGCACGGTCGTAGGCTGTCGACAGTGTCTCTGCTGTCGCACAACCCGCCGGATTCGTGTGTTTGATGACGGCAGCCGCTGGTGAATCGAACTCTCGAATGAGAGAAATAGCTGCGTCTGCATCGTTGTAGTTGTTATACGACAGCTCGCGCGCCGAGTCGGTCCGCAGGGTGGCATCCACCACGCTTGCCGTTTCGGTCGCGCGGTCGGTGTATAATGCCGCGGCTTGATGGGGGTTCTCTCCGTATCGGAGCGTCGAGCGGCGATCCGATCTATCCACCCGACGTCGAGGAAAATCGCCTGCCTCGTCGCCGTGGACACGAACCTCGCCGTTCGACCTCTCGATTTCGACACGGTCCTCGGCGAACCACTCGATAGCCCGTGGATACGCGCGGAATTCCCCCGTGTATAAAATGCGATCGGCCAACGCGTCGACATTGTCATCTTCGTAAACCGGAACCGGTTCCTGAGTGACGATCGGACCGGCGTCGATTTCAGATTCGATCACATTGCCGGCATCGTCCGTTGCATCAGTCACCACATGGATCGTACACCCACTGACCCGGACGCCGGCATCGAGCGCCTCTGCCCAGGCATTTGAGCCCGGGAAGGCCGGGAGCAACGAGGGATGGACGTTGAGCGTTGTCGGCATCTGGCCTAAAAACGTATCTGAGAGAATACGCATGTACCCGTCCAGGCAAACCAGATCGATGTTATAGGAGGACAGAGCGTCACGGATACGTTGCTCGTGCCCTCGCCTGGATTCATCGGGATCGCGCTCGACAACCTCTGTTGGTATACCCCTCGCCGTGGCGGATTTCAGGACCGGTGCGTCACTATCGTTCGTGAGCACGACACAGAGCGACGCACCACCTGGCTCCCGGTCGGACACGTGCAGTAGGTTCCGTCCGCGGTTGGATGCGAGTCCCGCCAGTTGCATGGTGGCCACCCGGTGGGCAGCCAGCAAAGGCGTTCCGGAACGGGGAAAACCCCTTGCCCGTACCGGCGAAATAACATCACATGGCGAACGACGATGAGGACCCTGTACAGGCCGCCCACGCCGGCCGTATCGATCTCTACGATGTTGCCACATGGAGCGTACGGACGTGGCTGGATCGTCTTTCTGTTCGCGTCTGGACAAGCCTCCACAGGGCCAGACAATTGGTGTTCCTCAGCCTTGCGATCGGATTGTTCGTTGCCGAACTCGGCTTCATTGCCACCCTCGTTGCCGACCGCCCGACGCTCGGAATTCTCGCGTTGTTCTCGGTCATACCGGCAGCGGCGCTAGCCGGCTATCTATGGTACGACGATCCCACACTCCGGGAACCACTCGATACCATCGCGATTACCTTCGTCCTCGCCGTCGGCTTTGCCAGTATCGCGGCACTTCTCAACACGTTCGTCCTTGGGTTGCTCCAATCCGTCGTGTGGATTCCTGGCGTGGCGGTATTCGGTCCGGCTCTGTTCTTTTTTCTGTTCGTCGGCCCAATCGAGGAATCGGTCAAGTGGCTGGCCGTCCGCACGTATTCGTTCCGACGGCCGGAATTCGGCGCGGTCGTCGATGGCGTGGTGTACGGTGCTATTGCCGGTCTCGGGTTCGCGACGATCGAAAACTTGACCTACATTATCCAGGGGTACTTGTTCAGCGGCTCGGCTTCACTGCCCGGCCAGATCGAGCAGGCAATCGGAATCGCAACGAGCCGTGCCTTCGTGGGTCCTGGACACGTTATCTATTCTGCGTTCGCTGGATACTACCTGGGACTGGCGAAGTTCAATCCGGAACACAAGGGACCGCTCGTGGTCAAGGGCTTATTGATCGCGGCGTTTATTCACGGCCTCTACAACACGACGGTAACCTATCTCGAGTTTTCTGGCCCTGTATTCGTCGCCTTCGTCGTGGTCTATGACGGGTTCTGGCTCGCTGTCCTCTACCGAAAGCTCTCACGTTATCGGAAGCTGTACCAACGAGTGAACCAGCCAGGTCGATAACAGGACACGACCGGCAGGCTTTTTCGCCACTCGCGTGGAATGACCGGCATGACAGATCGAGGGCCGCTTCAGGCTATTTCGCCGTTGGACGGGCGCTATGCCACGACCACCGAGGCCCTTGTTCCCTTTGCGAGCGAAGGGGCCTTACTTCGGGCCCGCGTCCGTGTCGAGGTTGACTATCTGATCGCGTTAGCAGATCTCGAGTCCACATCCCTCTCGCTGTCACGGACCCAGCGCGAATCACTCGTCGGCCTCTATGAAGAATTCGATCACGACGATGCCGCGACGATCAAGCGACTCGAGACCGAGGGAGATGGCGATCGGCCAGCCACCAATCACGACGTGAAAGCCGTGGAGTACTTCCTCAAAGATCGAGTTCCCGAGGGCACCGACCAATGGGTCCACTTCGGCCTCACAAGCGAAGATGTCACAAACTTGTCTTATCGGTTATTACACCAAGAGGCGGTGGGAACAGTACTATTGAACCGCCTCCGTACCCTCCGTGATCGGCTGGCTGCAATGGCTCGAACCCACGACGAGCTACCGATGTTAGCTCACACCCACGGCCAACCGGCAACGCCGACTACGCTTGGCAAGGAACTGGCCGTCTACGCGGCCAGACTCGGCCGGGCGATTGGACGAGTCGACGTCGCAGTCGACGGCCTCTCTGGCAAACTCGGCGGGGCCAGCGGGACACTGGCGGCCCACGCCACAGCCCTCCCGGAGGAGGATTGGATCGAATTCTCGAACGACTTCGTCACGTCACTGGGGCTGGCCCACGAACCCCTCACGACCCAGGTTAATCCAGGGGACGATCTGGCCGAACTGTTCGATGCGCTCCGAGGCGTGAACAACGTTCTGCTCGACCTCGCCGTCGACGCATGGCTGTATATCGCGAACGACTACCTCGGTCAGGCGGCAACGGAAGGGGAAACAGGCTCCTCGACGATGCCGCACAAAGTGAATCCGATCGACTTCGAAAACAGCGAAGGCAACCTCTCGAAAGCGAATGCCGACCTCACATTCCTGGCCGATTCGGTAACGAAGTCTCGCCTTCAGCGAGACCTTTCGGATTCGACGGTCAAACGAACCGTCGGCTCGACGTTCGCTCACTGCTTACTCGGCTACGAAAAACTCGACTCCGGGCTCGCGACCGTCACGCCGAACGAGGCTGCGATGCGTGAGGATCTCGAGGCAAATCCTGCGGTCATCGGAGAGGCCGTCCAGACGATTCTGCGTCGAGAAGGACACTCCGATGCCTACGAACAGGTCAAGGCTCTCACGCGCGGTCGCAACGTGACACTGGCCGACTTTCGTGAATTGTTCGCCGAGCTCGACGTCTCCCCGGCAGTTCAGTCCGAACTCGAATCGCTCACCCCTGCATCCTACACCGGTCTCGCGGCCGACCTCGTCGACGAACTCGACACGGATTAGGTCAGGAACGACTCGATAGCCTCACGTAACACTACGGCCGCTCGGTCGATATCACTCCGACGCACGTACTCCCTGGGAGCGTGTGCGACGGCTCCATCGTCGTCCGCAAGAACGCCCGGACCGAAGACCACGGTCGGGGCACGAGTGGCGAAATAGGACGCTTCGGTGGCCGCACCGAACGGGCGAATCGTGCCGCCGCTCGCTGCCTGGATCGCAGCGACGATTGGGGCGTCGGCGTCGGTCGACCAAGCCTCCAGAAACGGCGTCTCTCGGTCGACCAGGGCAACATCGAGCTCGACCCCGGCCGCCACGTGAGCGTCGAGATGGGCAGCCAGCCCGTCACGAAAGCCCTGAGCCGTCTCCGGCGGGACGCTTCGCCTGTCGAACGTTATCGTACACGTGGCCGGGACCTGGTTGGCCGCTGCACCGCCCTCGATCTGGGTCGCGGTAAGTGTGGGTCGTCCAAGATGGTCGTGCACGGCCGGACCTCGGTGCTCGTCGTACGTATCCATCGCCTCAAGCACGCCTGCTGCTGCCCGCACGGCATTGACTCCCGTCTCCGGCTCGGCCGCGTGCGCAGCGTCTCCCCGCACTGTGATAGTCCCTTGAAACCGGCCCCGTGCTGCAGTACAAACGTCCAGATCGGTCGGTTCGCCGACAACGAACGCATCCGGAGACGTGGCCTCTGGAGCCACAACCGTTGGATCCAGTGCGGCCGCGCCGCTCGATCGGCGCTCTTCGTCTGGTGTCACCGCAAGGGTAACGCGGCCGACTGGTGGCTCGACTCGAAGAAACGCATCCACCATCGCCGCCAGGGATCCTTTCGCGTCACACGCGCCCCGCCCGCGGACGATATCGCCATCGACTACACAATCGATGTGTGGCGGAACCGTATCGAGATGTGTATTCAGACAGAGATGGGGGCCGTCCCCGGACCCAGAAATCGTTGCTATCGTATTGCCCGCTTCGTCTATCACGGCCGGACGATCCGCCTCGCCAAGAGTCTCCACGAGTAATTCCCGCATCGCCTCCACATCTTCGTGAGATGGCGTACGGACAGCAGTTTCGTGAAACGCCAGCCGATCAAAGTCCATGGTTATCCGTCTGCCACGAGGGGCGGGTCGATGTCGACATCCCCGAACTCCCGCTCGACCGGGCCAGCAAGTGTGGCGTCGCCTGCTCCGACCGTCACGTCGAGTCGTCCTCCCGGTGGATGAATCGCAATCGGATCAGTTGCTGCTTGTTGTCCGGTCCGATGGAGCACGGCTGCGATCGCGACGGCACCGGTTCCACAGGACTCGGTCTCGGCTTCGACCCCACGTTCGTACGTCCGTTGATCGTACCCCCCATCGGACCGGGGGGATGCCACAGTGAAATTCGCGCCATCCGGAAATACGTCAGCGTTCCGAACGCTCGGACCAGCACTGGCCAGATCGACCGCGTCAACGTCCTCGACGATCGCAACCGCGTGGGGAACACCGGTATTTACGGCTGACACCGTCCAGCCGGCGACCGACTGTTCGAGGAAGGGCTGATCAGCACTGACCGGAACCGCAGCTGGCGCGAACCGTGGCTCACCCATGTCAACTCTGACATCTGGATGATCGACAAGGGCCATCCGACTTCCCGCCGGTGTATCAATCATCACCTCACTCGGACCATTGTCTATGTCCAATCGAGACCTGGCCCAGGCTGCTGCACACCGCGCACCGTTGCCACACATGGCAGCCACACTCCCATCCGGATTCAGAAGCGTCATGACGACCCGAGGCGGTGTGTACGCCCCCTCGAGGGCAAGGAACAACACGCCATCAGCACCGGTCCGGGGGCTCGACGGATGAGTGATCCCGGACGTCCGATCACAGATACGTCGCGCAAACGCCCGGCGATCAGGGACGTCCTCGTCCGCATCGACGATCACGAAGTCATTCCCCGTCCCGTGGTATTTTTGTACTGTTACCATTGGTCCGTCTCCAATCGTGTCAAATCCGCTAGTGTCTCGCGTCGAACGGCCAGTTGCGTTTCGCCAGCTTCCCGAGCAACCACGGCTGGCCGTGGTCGCGAGTTGTACTGACTGGCCATTTCATAGCCGTACGCACCGGCGTTTCCTACCGCCAAGACGTCACCGCGACGAGGTCGTGGTACACGGCGATTTCGCGCCAACACATCGGCCGTCTCACAGACCGGCCCGGCGATCGTGGCCGATTCGATGGGTCGCTTCGACGCGTCCGGGGCCAGATTCCGCAGTTCGTGGTATGCATTGTAGAGCGCTGGCCTGATGAGCGTTGTCATCCCTGCATCCACACCGACTGCAAGCGCTCCATCTGGTTCTTTGATCGTATTGACAGTCGTCAACAGCACACCCGCATCGGCGACGACATACCGTCCGGGTTCGATCCCCAGGTCGACGCCGGGTGCATCGAAGGCGTCCCGCGTAGTATCGGCAAGCCGTTCGAGATCGACGGCTGGTTCGTCCGGTTCGTACGGCACCCCAATTCCCCCTCCGACATTGACGAAGTCGAGGTTCCCGATCCGATTGGCGTGGGCTGCCATTCGCTCGACGAGTTGCCGGTGGGCCGCAAATCCCGATTCGGATGTGATTCCACTCCCGGCATGGGCGTGAAGGCCCACGAGTTCGAGGCCGCGCTCCCGGGCAGTCCTGGCGACATCGGAGACGTGTTCACCAGGAATACCGAACGTCGGATCGCCACCAGTTCGGACTTTTTCGTGGTGGCCGGCTCCGATTCCAGGATTCACACGAAGGCAAAGCGGGCCTCGATACTCTCGTTGTACCAGTCGATCTACGGTGTCAGCCGCGCCCGCAGTCACGATCATCTCCGAATCTGCTGCGAGGTCGAGGACCTGATCCAGGTCACGGTCAGGGGGATTAACAGCCGTGTAGCGGATTCGCTCGGGTTCGAACCCGGCGGCAAGGGCACGATCGACCTCGCCGGCAGATGCACATTCGGCACCCAGACCGGTCTTTGCCACCGAAGAGAGGACCGGTTTGATGGTATTGGCCTTGACCGCGTAACTCACGTCGATACCCGTAAACGCCGATTGCAAACGGTGGACATTCTCCTGAACCCGGTCCAAATCCATCACATACACCGGCGTCTCGTAGTCTGTAGCGATAGTCCGAAGGCTGTCCGCATCCCAGTCGGCCAGTCGACGAATCGGTGGTGACGCCATCGGAGTACCTCGCTCCGCCTTACTCGCGGAGGGTTGCCTCCCGTTCGGTCGCCTCTAGCGTCTCTTCCTCGACGTTCGTCGCGACGAGGGCGGGTTTGTATGCCCCACCATCGAAGAGGTCGTGGTCGCTGACCGAGGATTCCACGTATCGGATGAAGGCTCGGCGCTCGGGCGGTAGGTGGCCGTACCGAATCTCCTCATCAACTAAGTCGTACACGGGAATTCGGGGCGTCAGAAGTGCGTTTTCCCCGACGATCGATCCCTCGCCCACGACGAACCCGGAGGTTACCCGGCACCCAGCGCCGAGGGAGACATCATCCTCGATCACGACGGGGGTAGACTCGACCGGCTCGAGAACGCCGCCAACGAGCGTGTTGGCACCCAGTTTCACGTTCGAGCCGACCTGTGCCGCAGACCCGATCGTGTTACACGAATCAACCAGGGTCCCGTCGCCGATGTGAGCGCCAATATTAACGAAAGAGGGACTCATCATAATCACGTCGGCACCCAAACACGCCCCCCGGCGAACAACAGTCCCATCCGGCGTGTTCCGTGTACCCCGCGCTGCCAGATCCTCGGTCTCCATCAGCGCCAAGACGTCGTTGTAGGCCACATCTCCGTAGGCCCGGGTTTCGATTTCCCGCAATCCAAAGTTCAACAGGATCCCTTGCTTGACCCACTCGTTTACCGTCCACCCATTCGAACTCGGCTCTGCGGCACGGACCTCGCCGGCCTCGAGAGCATCCAAAAACCGATCGAGGGTCGCCAACTGTCCGGCTGTGGCTGTGTCGGCCGTCACCTCGTCTGTTTGGTATTCCGTCCAAAGCGTCTCGATCTCAGTTTCGAGGCTCATGAGTACCCGATCACATCCCCGAAAGTATACCATCCCGGTTCTCGCTCGGCGAGCCACACGGCTGCATCCAGCGCTCCGGCAGCGAAGACGGCACGGTCCTCGGCCCTGTGGCCGATGGTGAGCACTTCGTCGTTGTCACCAATCCGGACTTCGTGCTCGCCTCTCACATCCCCGAGTCGAGAGACGAGTACCCCGATTTCGTCATCTGATCGCTGGTGTACCCCCTCGCGTCCGTAGACCGGTTGGACGTCACGGGACGCCTGGATCGTCTCCAGGATCGTCGTCGCGGTCCCGGAGGGCGCGTCACGTTTTGCGTTGTGATGGGTCTCTGAGAGTTCAATATCGTACTCGGGCAACGCTGCCAGCGCAGGTTCCAGCGCCCGGAGAAATGCCTGAATCCCCCGCGAAAAATTGGCTTCCTTGAGGATCGACACAGTATCGCTCGCGTTTTTGAGCCGTGTTACTTGTCGATCGTCGAACCCCGTCGTCCCGATGACGAGGTTTACACCGGCTTCAGCGCACGCTTCGGCGATCTGTGTCGTGGCCGACGGGACGGTGAAATCCACCACGACATCCGGTTGGGTTGCTCCCACCGCCGCCGTCAGGTCGTCGGGATCGTAGAGGTCGATCCCTATCTGGGCCCCACTATTGGCATCGATCCCACCGACCACGGTGACGTCGTCTCTGTCTCCGGCAGTCTCGACAACCGTTTGGCCCATGCGACCTGCGGCCCCGTTGACCACGACCCTGACGGTCATGCGCTGGCAGACACCTCGTCGTACCGAGCCAGCACGTCTCGGAGGAATTCCCGGTTCGCCTCGCTCAGTTCGGTTAGTGGTGACCTGACAGTCCCTGGGCCGTACCCCCGAAGCTCCATGGCTGCCTTGACCGGAATCGGATTCGTCTCGACGAATAGCGCTCGAAAGAGCGGGCCCAGTTCGTGGTGGCGCTCGCGAGCCTCCCCATAGTCTCCCCCAAGTGCTGCCCGGACCATTCGCCTGACGCGCACCGGTTCGACGTTCGCAGCAACGCTGATGCAACCGCGGCCGCCGACAGCACAGATCGCAAGGGTTTCGCCGTCGTTGCCGGAGAGAACCTGAAAGTCCTCTTCGCGCGTTCGCTCGACGATCTCGGATATCAGATTCAGGTCTCCTCCTGCAGCCTTGTATCCCTGGATATTCGGATGAGTGGCCAGTTCGACTGTTGCATCAGCCGGGACACTTCGTCCGGTTCGTGAGGGCACGTTGTATACGATCTGGGGAACGTCGACTGCATCGGCGATGGTCTGAAAGTGTTCGATGAACCCCCGCTCTTCGGGCTTGTTGTAGTACGGCGAGATGAGCAACAACCCATCTGCCCCCGCCTCAACGGACCGAATCGATAGGTCTCGGGCTTCGCGTGTGTTGTTCGAGCCACTTCCGGCAATTACCGGGACATCCTCGACGGCATCCACGACCGCTTCGACCACCTCGATGTGTTCGTCGTGACTCAATGTGGCCGATTCGCCCGTGGAGCCGACAGGTACCAAGCCGTCGACGCCCGCCGATTCGAGGCGTTGCGCGTCGGCGCGAAGTGTTTCGAAATCGATGCTGCCGTCGTCCTGAAAGGGCGTACACATCGCCGGGTACACGCCCTCGAAAGTGTCTACTGTCATTGGATAGTCTGGTGGTGTCGTCCTGTTGACTGTACCGGTTTGGTGTCATCGCCACATCAACCGAACCCAACGGACAGGCCCGAGACAACGGTGCCAGTGCTGCCACGAGCCGATCACGTACGTTTGCGTTTACGAAAAGATGACGCGCCGGGCTGTCTGCGTGCACCGTCGGGAGAGCCCAATGAGACGCGTCGCATACGAAAATATGGGCGAACCTGGCACTTAGGCGTTGTGGTGTGGGTGATTCTATTGCGGGAGGTCCGCATCCTGTCCGACAACCCGATCGACTTCCGGTGGCATCTCCCACTCAGTCGCGAGTTCGAGAAATTGCACGAGGATCCGCGCAGTTGCGCCCCAGATTGTGTAGCCATTGACTCTGAAGAAGTGAAGCCGGACGTCACCGTAGTACGGATGATCTCGTCGCTCACTTTCGTAATTGGATAGGTCGGTCAGTGACGCGAGCGGGAGCACAGCGATTTCGGCTACTTCGGCGTCACAGGGACGATACTCGATATCCGGAATCCACGCGACGTACGGGCGAATCGAATAACTGGTGACGGTTCGGATATCGTCCAGACGACCGATACATGAAACGTCGGCCGGATTGAGACCGATCTCCTCGCGGCCTTCACGGAGTGCAGTCGCCCGGAGATCTTCGTCTTCGGGTTCCCGCCCACCACCGGGAAAACTCATCTGGCCTGGATGGTCCTGCAGGTGGTCGGCACGTTTCGTGAATAGGATATGGGGAACGGAATCACGCTCGAGTAGCGGGAGGATGACCGCGGCCTCGCGCTCCTCGTCGGTGATCGTGGATGGTCGGTGCGTCTCGATCCCCGCCAGGTCCATGACCGACTCCACGCATCGGAAGGGTATAATTCGTCCGAAGACCCCCACAGTCGCGCCACCAGACTGGTGGGGTTGTTACTCGAACGCGCTATCGAGTTGTGCCCGGACGTCTGCCAGATCGATCGGTCCCCAGGCTTCCAATTCGTAGCTCGCGTCGATTAGCTCCTGACGGCGGTCGGACCCCTGGCTCGCGACTGCCTGGGCTGCGTCTCGACGAAACAGCGATTCCGCCGCTTCGGCGGTTGCCTCCGTCGAAACCGATCGCTCCTCGATATCGAGAATATGGGGGAGATCGGTGGCCCCCGGTGGAAGCGACCCAAAGGCCACCGGTCCAGGTACCAACACCGGTTCGTCGATGGAGAGTTCGTGGTAATCGGCCGGGACGGGAAGCAGGCAATACGAGCGACAGGCCGCCTCGATGTCGTCTTCGAAATCTTTCGCATCTACCTGCTCACCGGCTTTGAACGCGAGTTCGACGAGAGCATCTCCCAATTCAGCCCGAGTCAACCCGCCAAACACCCCAACGACGCCGGCGAGTTCGTCACCACTGACCTCCATGCTCCACGTGGAGGCCGCCGGGCGCATTAGCGTTCGGTCACGTCAACTAAGGCATCGCGTGAGGCTTCTGCAATCGCTTGCGGCTCGATTGGTGCGTCGTCCCAAGCAGGCAGGCGATCGTCCGGCCCGGGCGGTGCGATCGATGTGGCGTACCTTGCAACTTGTTTTCGCTCATCGTCCCTGTCGTATGCAAGACCGTTGAACGCAGCGTCGACCGCGTATCTATCGACGAGAGTCATCGCAGCCTCACGATAGTCGGCCGCCACTCCGGCGTAATCCACGTCGATCCCACCGGCATCGATCACGCGAAACAGCGACGCTCCAACCTCGCCTGCCATTTCACCGAGTCCGTCGGGACCAGTGACCGCTCGGTGTTCGTGCTCGTGGACACCGAGATCGACCTGTGCGGTCTGGGAACTCCCGGCAAGATTGTGGGCCTGGCCGAGTGTGTCGAGCTCAAGCCCCCACCCTCGTTGGGCCCTGAGTCTGGCTGCCAGTGTCGTCGTAGTCGCGAACTCGCCGGCCAACGGATACCGAAATGCCGCAAGAAAATCGGTCAACGACGAATCGTGTCGATTTGCAAGGGTCGCTAACAGCGGTAACACAAATAGTCGACAGAGTCTGCCATAGAGCCTGTCGTTTTCGATGCGTGCGTAGTACCCTTTCGAAAACGTGAATCCGTGGGCAAGCGGGAAGGTGAGTCGGTGGAGGACCGATGGATCGTAACTCGTCGCATCTGCATCGTGGACTGCGACGTACTCAGTGGAGAGTGCCTGCCCGACCCCCAACCAAACGTCTCTTCCTTTGCCCGCCGGACCATCCAGGCCGGCCTCCGAGAGGATTCGTTCGACGGCCGGTGCAGTACACCAGCACACCTCGATGTCGACATCAAACTGATCGAGCCAGGCTGTCACGTAGCCCACGCGATCGGGCGGTGCGCGAAGCGCGAGGACGACGGCTGCCGGGTCCAACGAGGCGAGGGCCGTAAACACACGTTCGGCGGCGAGGGTCGCGTGATCCCGAGCCATCATGGGAATTACGACCGTCGTCCGATCAACAGGACCGGTAGGAGCTGCGCTCCCGAAGTCGTGCAGCGTCGCGATCCGTTCCTGGACGTACTCCATCAGTAGTCAGTATCGGACGATAGCGAATAAACCCAGCCAAATCGGCGAGAGGCTTTTTGTAACGTGGTCGCAAACCATGGTGCATGGAGTCCACGAGAAAGGGGTTGCGAACCGGGGACCTAGAGAAGGACACCTATGAGCGACTTACCTGTGCTTCCTGCGGACAGGAGTTGACCACCCGGGACGACCCCGATACGCTTGGGCGTGTCAGAGTGTGCCCCGAGTGTGGGCGGGAGTGGCAGGAAGTCGGGTAAATCAATCGAAGACTGCGTCGAAGGCACGTGCTCCAAGGGGTTCGTGGGTCCCCGCTGCGATATTTTCACGGAGGTGGTCGGTCGAAGTAGTGCCGACAAGGGCTGAGACGACTCCAGGGGCACTTCGGGCGAAATTGAGGGCACGTTGGGGATTCGTCTCTCCTTCGAGCCGGGCAGCGACGGCGTCGGGGAGTCCTTTCGCCAGCGTACCTTGGTGAAGGCTGGCGCTCGTGAATACTGCCAGGTCGGCGTCTGTCGCAAACTCGAGTGCAGACTGCCCTCCGCTTGGACCGTGAGCGGAGACCGTGAATGCATCTGCCATTTCGACGTTGAACGGAAGTTGGATCGCCGCCAAGTGGGACGTTTCGTTTCCGACTGCCGTCGCGGCCTTCCTGGCGCGATCCACAACTGTCTCGAGTGAAAGATACCGGTCGGCACCCGCGGGAACCCGAAACGCATCCCACGTTGCCACCCCGTAGTGGCGAATGTCCCCAGCCGTCACCCGTTCTTCCAGACGTTCGAACACGCGTTCGAGTTGATCGTAGACCGCAGATCGCGAGTGTGTGGCGAGTTGTGTCTCGGGATTGTGCACGTAGTACAGGTCTATCGACTGAAGCCCGAGGTTTTCCAGCGATCTGTCAAGTTGGGCGCTGAGAAATGAGGGGGCTAGACTATGGTGACCATTGACAAGCTCATCCGGCTCGATAACCCCAGACTCTACGTATTTCTGGCGTACAGTCGAGGCAGGATCGGCAGGTCTCGTGCCGTCGAATGCCACGTATCCACCTTTGGTTGCAACGAGGACGGACTCTCGATCCACTTCCGCCGTCTCGATCGCAGCACCGACGGCTCGCTCACTGCGCTGATGGCGGTAGTTGATCGCTGTATCGAGGACGTTGATCCCGGATTCCAACGCTTGGATTGTGACCTCTCGGTAGGCTCGATCCATCCGGTCGGACGGCTCACCGAGGTATGTTCCGAGGCCGATACTCGCGACCACATAGTCCTGAAACGATCGATAGAACGTCCGTGCAAACTCCCCGGTAAACTGCTCCCGATACCTCCACGTCCCCTCCTTCGTTGCCATGGAGAAATTGTGATCCGGCGATGCAAAAGCGCGCCGTCCTACAGATCTGCGTTCAATGCATCAAACAGACGATCGACGAATTCCGAACGCGTGAACCCCTGTGTCGGGCCAAGCCCCTCGAGATGGTCGAGGGAAATCTGCCCACCGCCCATGCGGGCATGGCCACCGGCATCAGCCATCGGTATGTCTTCGATCGTCTCCCGGAGCGTCTTACCCATGTGAACCCTATCGTCTCTGGATCGACCCGAGAGGTGGACCGTTCCGTCACTGACGCCGAAGACGACGACGGCTGTGATTCCTTCGAGACGGAGAAGTTCGTCCGCTGCCTGTGGGATGGCATCGACGTTCGAGACCTTGCCAACATCGCTTACGGCGAAGGCGTTACGAACCGACCGTTCTGTGATCGCCCGAGCTTTGACGTCAAGAACTTCCGCATCGACTTCCGGGTTCGCGATTCGGTCCAGCTTGTCTTCGTCAATCCCCGAATAGAGGTACGCCGCCGCCGAAAATTCCGACGCTGAACAGCCTTTCGTGAGGTGGCTCGTGTCGGACTGAATCCCGTACAGGAGCCCGGTCGACAGACTGGGATCGAGGATCTTACGATCATCTGGCACCGTTTCCAACGCATCCGGCCCCACCGGTGTCCACCCGATCTCTTCGAAGTAGTCAGCCAGAATGCTCGCACAGGCTCCTCGCTCCGTACGGACGTCCGTAAACTCCCGTCCTGTCCCACCCCCCGGATGGTGATCGACGACGAGATCCGCAGAAACGTCTTCAGCACCAGTGAATCCCCGTGGTGAATTGTGGTCAACGAGGGCAATCGTCTCGCCTTCGAGATCAGCTGCTCGCTCGATTCTATCGAACGAGAGGTCAAGTACCGTTTCGAACGCACGGTTTTCCTGGTGGCGAATCTGTCCCGGATAATGGATGCTCGCCTCGGTTCCAACTGCGTCAGCAAGGGCGTCGACCGCGATCGCACAGGCCATCGCATCCGGGTCGGGATTAGGATGCATCAGAATCGCGAGGCTGTCGGCTCCGGCCAGGTGACGACGAAACCGTTCTCCCGTGGTTCGACGGAGCCGTCGTATAACCACCCACACCAAGACGAGCGCCACCACGACACCCACGGCGACGCCAGTTGCGAGCAGGGGATCGGCTTGAATGCTGGTAACAACGTCGTCGAGTAGCGCTCTGGGGCCAATCGCGAGAAGCGCCCGTCCCGACATGTACTCCCCGCTTGGTGCCCGCCCCAATCAAGGTTCCCATGCCCGGGTCGGCTTACGATGGCCGTTCGAAAGATTCGATGGCCGGTTGGTATCCCTCACGGGCTGTGGGCACGGTAAACTCGTAGCCAAGCCGACGGAGCTTCTCATTCGAGCAGCGTTTCGATGCTGTGCCCCGCCCCGCCGATCGAGTCTCCCCACGCTTTGGCGGTTCCGGAACGCCACACTCGGATGCGAGCCAGTCGGCAAACGCCTGTCGCTCCACCGGATCGTTATCGACAACCAGAGTTACTTCGTCGCGACCCCGGTCCGTGACAAGGAGATGGGCCAGTGCCCCGGCCGCGTCGGTCCGGTGGACTAAATTGAGGTAGCCCGGCGCGACGGGTCCCTCGAGATACCGATCCAACCGATACCGATCCGGTCCATACAGCCCGGCAAGACGTGCAACGCTGCCCGAGACGCCGTGTTCTGACGGTACCTCGAGTGCGATTCGTTCGGCCGTCAGCAATGCTTCACCACGGGCTGATTCGGGATCTGGTGGAGTTGATTCGTCGACCCAATTGCCGCCGTGATCGCCGTACACGCCGGTACTCGACGTATACAGATACCGATCCGGTCCATCAGCTGAAGAACAGAGCGCCTCGATCGCAGTCCGCTGGGCGGTGACGTATGTTTCCCGCGCTGCATCTGCAGATCGGCCGTCCGCACTCGCCGCAAAGACGACGGCGTCAACCGGGCCGATATCCGCCAGAGCTACCGGGTCAGTGATATCAGCGCGGATCGGCCGAATACCGGCCTCACGGAGCGTTTCGAGGCCAGATGGGGAACGACGGATCCCGATCACCTCGTGTGTTGGCTGGAGCTGACGCCCCAGTTCGATACCTACGTATCCACATCCGAGGATCGCTACGCGCATTGCCTAGGCTGTCTCGGCGGCGAGACGCTGGTGTAACAATGCGTACTCCCGGAGTGTCATTGGGTGGCGCCCCTCGACCATGTGCTGGATCACACGCGGTTCGAGTGCACCATCGATCGCAGATGCCAGTTTCTCCACGTCCATCACAGCTGTCGTCATCGACATAAGTAAGAGATCACGAGCCTCTGCAGCAATTTCATCGGCGTCGGGTTGGGCGGGATCGGCGGCGAGGATGGCGGCCGCCTCCGATAGTCGAAGTTCGACCGGGTCCCCATCCAGAATTCGCCGAATCGTTTCGACATCGATCTCGCTTCGATCTGCGGCGGCATCGACGCCCACGTCGGCTATCGTTTCCGCCAATAACGAGCAATATGCTGCGGTGAGTTCCTCCGGTGATCGCTCTCCAGCGTCTTGAAACGACCCTCGTTGCATCGCTGTGAACTACGGGTTGATGACGGATAGCTCTGTCACTCCGGACCCGGTTTCGGCCACCCTTCGGACGTTTCGGTTGCCCGACCTTCCGTATCGCCGACTCCGGATCCTCCCGGTGGGACAGCGATTCCAACGGCAGTCCGAACCGAAAACGAAAGCCGGGTTGCCCGGCCGAGTAGTTCTCCTGCCCCATCACCGTCGATATCGATTCGAACTTCCGTGCCATCGCGGACGTACAGAATCGACCCGGCTGGGGATACCGGGGAGCCACGAGGTGCTCGGACGGCAAAGCGCGTATATTCTCCCCTTGCCCGGACGACCCAGGCGTTGACGGTCGCATACCACATTCCCGGGATCGGAGCGAGTGGCAGGCCCGCTGGCAACCGGGCGAACGTCCGTGACAAACGGTTGGCAAGCGCCGATTGGGCCGCACGCTCCAGGCCTGTTTCGAGTGCTGACTCTACACCGGTTGTCAACCGAGTCCGGACAGCATCGAGTGTTCGGTTGACAGGGCCTCGTTTGGGGAGAACTGTCGCCCCACCGTCGCCAATAGACTCTGATAAGTCGACCGCGGCCGACACGCCCGTCGTATTTCCCTCCCGAGCCCGCTGTAGTGTGACCCGGAGTTGAACGCGGAGACGACGTTCGGCGACCGGTGAATCGACAACGTCGGGAAACGCCTGCCGGGCCTTCGCTGCAACCGCGTCGGCCACTGTCCCGTTCGCAATGGCGAGTGCGCGCGCTCCCGGATCACCCCACTGATCGAGTCCCCGCTCTACCACTTCGCGAACGGCCGTGGCCGTGCCGATGCGTTCTTGGACCAGACGCGTGACCAACACGTCCTCGATACGGTCAGTTGCCCAACGGAGCTCTGCGGCGAGTTCGTCCAACGGTGCCCCTACCCGCCTGGCTGCATCGAGTGTCCGGCCCGCAGTGGCAAACCGCACTCGTGTCGGCCCTTCGATCAGGGATGCGATGAATCCGGCAGCCGACCCATACGGAATCGAAATGAGATTTCGGTTGGCTAAGACGAGTGGATATTCGCTCGTCCCCGGTGGAACGGCGGGAACATCACGCTGGGTTATATTGTCGACCGTCAAATACGAGGGCGCGGCATCGACAGTCAGATTCAGGGGGGTCGATCGGTTTTCCCGAGGACCGCCACGTTGCTGGAGTGCCGTTTGTAGGTCCCCGATAGACAGCCCGTCTGGGAGCGCCTCCGCCATTCCGTTCCGAGTTGCTCGCTGGGCGTCTGCCCTCCTTTCCATGCCGCTAATCGCAGTTTCGAGGAGTTGGAGCCGGGCACCGACTGCTGCGCGGTGACTGACAGAGCGGTAGCTGTCGGGAACCTGCAGATACTCCCCCCGTCCCTCACGAAGTGTCCGGGCCAGTTTGGCAGCGGGATTGTGACGAAACGTGGCGAGTTCACCCCTGCTCTGATTCACTGTCACTGAGGACAGTTCCGCCCGGAGTTCACCGAGAATGGATAGGATACTGTTTTTAATTTCGGGATTCCAGTCCTCT